>CAJVZR010000005.1 GCA_913019965.1 uncultured Oleispira sp. | reverse complement strand
GCGTTGCAGTGACTTACCAAACTTCCCGTTTAACTGCTAGGTAAGAATACCTAGAAGCACCTAAATGAGCGCGCAGATTAAGGCTAATTGCTATATGGGTCAAGCAATAGTCAGCTTATTACTATGAAACTTTCCACTACTGACTTGAGTGTTGTTCATATTAAGACTTTTTAGTGTAGGGTTCATTCGGAAGGCGGATGGTGAAGCAGGCTCCCTCATTAGGGCTGCTTTCTATATCCAGTTGACCATGATGGTGCGCTGTAATAATGAAATAGGAAACAGATAAGCCTAATCCAGTACCTAGGCCAATGTCTTTGGTGGTGAAGAAGGGCTCAAATATCCTACGTCGAGTTTCCGCATTCATTCCCGGCCCATTATCATGTACTTTAATGTAGGTATTTAAACTATCTTGATGAACATCGAGCTCAATTTTAGGTGCCCAAGGTGTTTGCTCTGGTGGCTGGTAATCAGAAAGGGCTTGAGCTGCATTTTGTAATAGGTTGAGAATGACTTGCTCAATCTCTGAAGGAATGCAGTAGAGCGTTTTTCCTTCTTCTATGCTAGTAAGGTCAATATCAATCGATTTGAGATCTAAGTCAGCTCGAGCAATGGTCAGGGTTCTATCAATCAGTTCTTTAACCAAGGTTTCACTTAATTGCTGTTGATTGCCACGAGAAAATTGCAGCATGTTTGAGACGATACTGGCTGCTCTTTGCCCTGCATCTTGGATATTATTAATGAATTTGTATATCTGACGCTGCTCGAGATATTGCTCCATCGCCGGTAGGTCAAGTTGTTTATCATCGGCAACTTGTTGGTTCACCGCACTCTGAATATTTAAACGCCGTTGGATGTTTTGCACACCTTGTAAGATAGCGCCGAGAGGGTTATTAATTTCATGAGCCATGCCAGCAGCTAAGCCACCAACAGATTTCATTTTTTCAGTTTGCATGATGACCTCTTCCATTTTTTCACGTTGGCTAATGTCGTCAATGCGTATTACAAGTCCTTTTAACGTATCGTCTTTTAGCGGATAGACTGTGATATCTGCGGGGAAATTTCCTATCGGTAGAGATAGTCTAAGGCGCTCAATTTTTTTAACGCTGTTTTGTTCTAAACTTTCTAATAATAGATCATTAAGTATTTCTAATTGATCAATATAATTCGCTAAGCGTTTACCGACTAAAGGATGGCGTTCCTCGGCTAACCAGTCTGCGGCTTGTTGATTGCATTGAATGATGAAGCCATTTTGATCTAAGGTGAACAGTGCCGAAGGCATAGAGTCAATAATGTTGTCTAAAAAACTACGGGTATGGGTTAGCTGGGTTTCGACCGATTTTCGAATGGTTATCTCTTGCGCCAATTTTTCATTGATTTGGCGAGTCTCATTGGAAAGGCGTATGGCTCGAATACGAGCGCTCTCTGCTTTTTCTTTTTCTCTGGTTAGAATACTTTCTCTGTCTTCGTTAACGATTATAAGCTGGTTAAGTTCTTGGCTTAGCTTTTCAGTATCTGCATCGTCAAGAGTAAATCGGGTTTTTTGATCGGGAGCAGATTGGATTGTTTTAATTGTCGTCAATAAATTTTGATAAGGCTGGCGTTGCCAAAAACGAATGCTGTTGTATAAAAAGAATAATAACAATGTGGAAATTGTGACAATTAAAAGTGTTGTTGATAATGTATCGGCATAAAAAAACTGAGGGAGGATAATGTTCGATTCAATAATGAGATTTAAATAACGCTCATTATTGGGATTGTTAAGTTCATAGATGAACTGGCTATCGGTGATGTGTTGAATATTATCTAATTTTACCGGTAAGCTTCTCGTGCAAATGTTGGAGCAAGCATAAATGATTCTATTATTATTGGTATTGTATAGGGCAACTTCTTGAATTAAATAATGCCTTACCATGCTATTTGCAAGAGCTTGTAAGGATTGAATGTCGTCGGGATTTTGTTGTAATTGCAGTTGGAATATTTCAGCGAAAGAGCGACTAATTTCTGGACCTAGTTGTTCACGCCCAATACGATCCGCGGCCGTTATATAAGAAACAGTTGCGAGAATAACAATGGCGATGCATGTAATTATAGTAGCGGTAATAACTTTCTGACGTACTAACACTGTTTTTCCTGAACATTAGTATTCGCGAAGTTATTGATATTAGCACAGCTGCTTGAAATACAACGAAATAGTTTCAATCATCTTGTCGTAGTGACTTAATCTTAGAATGAAGCAATTGGTTAATAGGTACTGGAATATTGTTTTCTATCGCCTTGTTTACTAAATAGCCGTTAATATAGTCAATTTCTGTGACTTGGTGATTACGAACATCTTGAAGCATTGACGATATATTATGCTGAGTTGCTTGAGCTATAGAGGTCGCACGTTGAAGAAGTTCAAAGCTGAGTGACCATTGCATCTGATTGTAGAAGTCTTGAATTTCAAAGCATAGGGCTTTGAACTCCGAATATGCCTTTTTATTTGTTAATAATTCCCCATTAGGACAATCATAGATAACCGTTAAAGGGTTGATTACCGCATTAATGGCTAATTTATCGAGTAATATCTGTTTAATATTATCTTGTTCGATATGTGTTCCAGATAGTCGCGATAGATCGAGTTTAAGATCTTCTTTTGGTCCTGCGTAATAGCCCCATTGAGTTGTCCCTTTGCCTGCATATTGAATATGTTCTCGACTTATTCGATTGGCGCCTTCTGTTGTCGATGCTGCGAATAAAGCATTATCTGGGTAGAGCTGATGAATTTCATCCTGTTGACCAAAGCCATTTTGCAATAATACGATTTGAGTATTTGATTTGAGCACTCGTTGCCATTCTTGCAGGGCGCTGAGGCATTGGGGTGCCTTACAGCAAACCAGCAAAATATCTAAGCTTTCGCCTTGCCATGCAGGGAGCTCAAACTTGGTGCTTAGATCGCCATTATGCAAGGTGAAATTGAAATGACTGGAGTTACCTCTTGCTAAGGCATAACACTTTACACTAGAAGAAATTTGGCTGGCAATGAGGCAGCCAATTGAGCCTAGGCCAAGGATGCCAATAGCCGATGAAGAGCTAGGCGTAGCGAGTGATGTTACGTTGAGAGAAGGATGATTCATGGGGCCATTATAGCCCCATCAATTATTTAAGCACTAGCCGATTGAGAAAGTATGGGGAGGTTTTGTGTATGCAAGTCTTCTTGCCAACCCTGTTGTAATTTATTCAAAAAGGACTCCGGATGTTGGTTTGGAATGCTTCTCAACCAACCATTAATGATGGTTTCATCTAGGTCAAAAATATAAATTAGCTGATTGATAGAGCAATGACTTTGCAATAATAGCCATATTGTTAATGGCTCTACTTGAAAATATTGGCGTCTAAACCTTGGGTGGCGAACTTGTTCAATAGGCGCCCCTAATAATGAACAGATCAGTTCTTCTGCTTGCTGCCGTAAATTAATAACTTGCTCAGTACTGGGTGCTGGATCATTAGATTTAGCGGCTAAATGGCTGGCAATATACTGATCACTGGCGATCGCTTGGTAGAGGCGGTTTTTGGCTTGCTGTATATCCCAAGGCTCACACTGCTCCATCATTCGTTCATAACGTAAGGCGCTATTGAAACGATGTTTCGCGAGGCGTTTTAGCATTCTATGACTGGCTAGCCACGTTGGCTGATGGTCATGACGGTAATGTGAATCGGAACTCCATGGATAAACTTCGGGTCTTGCAACTAGGCCTTCGCGAACAGGAAGGTGGTGCAGTTCCATTACTAGAGGTACTAAAAATGCGTCTTCTTCGATAAAAACGACATTGGCAGATTCTGAGAGTATCTGTTGGTGTTTATGCCAGAGCTTAAAATGCAGCTCTTGCATATGTGCTCGAATATTATCCAATACAATTTGCCAATCTTGAGAGCAATGCATCACCCAATGTGCTTTATATTCAAAGAATACATAAGCGATGAGCTCGCAGCCTTCTTCTTGGCTAAGTATTTTCTTAAAGTACTCGTATTCGAATACTGAGCGAAATAGAGGGGCATCTTTTGCGCCGTGAACCTCAAAATAGTAGGTTCCAGCTCCATTGAGTATCATTCTTTTATCCATACTCATAATGTAGTCGATTATTGCCAGAGTGCCATTTAAAGGGTATATATAGCGCAATTATTAAAGAATTAACCAATTAATCATCTAAGAATGGAGTAGTAGCTTATGCCATCTTTTGACATAGTTTCAGAAATTGAGAAACACGAAGCCCAGAACGCCGTAGATTCAGCCAATCGTGAAGTCGGTACTCGCTTTGACTTTAAAGGGGTCAATGCAACCTTTGAATTGAAAGATAAAGACGTGACGTTAACGGCTAATGAAGAGTTTCAAATTGAACAGATGAAGCCGATATTAGAAGGTAGTTTGATCAAACGTAAGATCAAAATCTCTTGTCTTGAATACGGTAAGTTGATGGGCGCTGGCAAGCAGGTAAAAATGGCTGCGACGTTACGTCAAGGTATTGATAAAGACCTAGGTCGTATTATCAATAAAAAGATTAAAGAAAGTAAGATCAAGGTAACTTCGGCGGTTCAAGGTGAAATGGTACGAGTTACGGGTAAGAAACGTGATGAATTGCAGCAAGTTATGCAGATGCTGAAAGCGGACGAAAGCATTGAATTGCCGTTATTGTTTAAAAATTTCAAGGATTAAAACTGCGAAGCAGTTTTAGTTCTTGTGTTTGCGAAGCAGTTTTAGTTCTTGTGTTTGCGAAGCAGTTTTAGTTCTTGTGTTTGCGAAGCAGTTTTAGTTCTGTACTGCAAAATATTAAATCCCGCCAAGCTATGCTTGAGCGGGATTTTTAATATCTGCTGTTTGAGCATGCCAAGGAGCAACTTTTAATAGCAGTATCATTCCAGGAATGGCGATTGCGGTGCATACCAGGTAAAAATTTGTCCAACCAATTGTTTCTACAATGATCCCTGTGGTTGAGCTGGCAAAAGTGCGTGGTAATGCCGTTAATGCGGTAAATAGCGCTAATTGAGTCGCGGTATACGCCGGAGAGGTCGTTCTTGCGATAAAAGCAACAAATGCAGCGGTACCTAAGCCAACCCCTAAATACTCAAAACCAATCACCAGCGCTAATACCCACAGGTTGTAACCCACTTCAGCTAATAGAGCGAAACCTAGAATAGAGAAAATCTGGACGAAGCCAAATAACCATAATGCTTTATTAATACCGATGCGCAGCATCAGAATACCACCGGCAATACCACCAATAATGGCTGGCCAAAGCGCCGCGTGTTTTGCGACTAAGCCAATTTCAGTTTTAGTAAATCCTAAATCAAGATAAAAAGGGGTTGATAGGGCGGTTGCCATACTATCGCCCAGTTTATAGAGAAACATAAAAGATAAGATCCAAAGTGCGGAACGGACGCCGTGGCGGCCGAAAAACTCTTGAAAAGGTTCCGTGATGGCGGCTTTAAGTGTGAGCGGGCGGTGACTATTAACTTCTGGTTCAGCGCTAAATAGAGTCATCAAGATGCCGAGAGATAAGAAAGCGGCTGTGATAATAAAGACCACATCCCATGCATAATGATCGGCAAGGATAAGAGATAACGAACCAGGTATTAACCCTGCAATTCGATAAGTTGTAACGTGAATGCTATTCCCTAAACCGAGTTCGCGATCTGGTAAAATCTCACGACGAAAAGCATCAATACTAATGTCTAGGCTGGCACTTAAAAATGCAGTGATGGCACATAAAAAAGCAATTTCACTGAGTTGAGTCTTAGGGTCTAAATAACCCAGAAAGCCAATACTGACCAACATGAGAATTTGTGTTATCAGCATCCAGCTGCGACGACGTCCGAGTGTTGAAGGCGCATAGCGATCCATTAACGGGGACCAAACAAATTTCCAAGTATAAGGAATGCCGACTAAAGCAAAGAAACCGATTTCTTTTAAGCCAACACCTTCGCTACGCAGCCAGGCGGGTACCAATTGATAAAGAATAAATAAGGGGAGGCCTGACGCAAAACCGGTAAATAAACAGATTAATAAGCGGCGTTGTAAAAAGGGTGCAAGCCAATTGGGTACAAGGCTGGATGAGGTCGGTGTCATCTGTTGAGGATTAGCTTGATGAGACGCTGGTTGATGAGAGTTGCCTAGCATTGCCACTGAAAGTCCTTTAAACGAATACGGCCATTGTGCAACAGAATGCCTTCATCTGCTAATTTGTCTTTCTGGACGTTCCAAGGTTCACTATTTTCGGGAAAGCTAATTTTTCCTTGGGCGTTAATTACCCTATGCCAAGGTAACTTCGTATCTTTTGGCAGGTGCTTAAGGGTGCGCCCGACCCAGCGGGCGGCATTGGGTCGGCCAGCTAAGCGAGCTAGCTGGCCGTAAGTCGCAACATTACCAAAAGGAATAGCGGCGATAAATTGATAAAGGGTTTCTTCTGCAGTCATCTGATGATGATAAAGAAAAAGACCTATAGGCGTAAACCACCATCGCATTCAATGATACGGCCGGTGTAATAATCGTTTTCAAAGATGAATGCGGCTGAATGAGCAATTTCATCCGGCTTACCCATGCGCTGAAGGGGGATGCCCGCTGTCATTTTGGCTAATGCTTCAGGCTTCATGCTCTTGGTCATTTCAGTTTCAATGAACCCAGGGGCGATAGCAGCAACACGAATATTCTGTCTTGCCAGTTCTTTTGCCCAAGTAACCGTCATGGCCGCAACCCCGGCTTTGGCGGCAGAATAGTTGCTTTGGCCCATATTACCGGCTTTCGAAATACTGGAAATGTTAATGATACAGCCTGCACAATCTTCACTTGAGTCTTTAGCTTGAGCTTGTTTGATCATTTGAATCGACGCTTCACGAGCGCAAAGAAATACCCCTGTTAGGTTTACATCGATCACGGCTTGCCACTGAGGCATTGAGAGCTTTGATATTTCATCCCCTTTGGCTTTCACCATCAGACCATCGCGTAAGATACCTGCGTTATTAATCAGGCCATCAAGGCTACCTAATTGCGCGGGAATGGCAGCGAATGTTTCTTCAACTTGTTGCTCATCTGCCACATTACAAGGAAAGATTGCGGCCTTACGTCCTGTGGCTTCAACTTGTGCTTGGGTTTCAGCCATTTGTTCAGGGTTTAGATCGATGATGGCAATATCAGCGCCACGATTTGCGAGATAAACCGCCATTGCACGGCCTAGGCCTTGGCCTGAACCTGTAATCGCGATGACTTTGTCGGTTAGTTGCATGGGAAAGTCCTTAGTTTTTGATCAAAAGAGAAAATGTATCTAATAAAGCCATTATAGACAGCTTGGGTCAGCAAAACAGCAAAGGTGGGAAAAAGCCTAAGTTTCAGCTTAAGGTATTAACTTTATAGGCTTCAGTTAGACGAATCTTTACTCAAAAGTACCGCTTTATTGGCCGAATTGGACTGGCTTTGGACTTGAATTTATATTTCTAGCGCCCATTTATAGAGGGGTTACAGGAGAACAAAATGCCATTATTAATTATTTTTATCATTATACCTTTAATCGAACTGGCGGTTATTTTAAAGGTGAATAGCTTTATTGGAATCGGCTGGACGTTAGGTCTAATTATTATCACTGCTTTTGTCGGAGTAAAATTGTTACGTCAACAAGGGATCAGTACGTTATTACGAGCGAATCAAAAAATGCAGCAAGGGCAAATGCCTGCTCTTGAATTAGCCGAGGGCTTCTTATTAGCATTGGCTGGTGCTTTGTTATTAACACCTGGTTTCGTAACCGACGCAGTGGGCTTCTTTCTATTGGTGCCGGCGACGCGAAAAGCACTGGTACATAAGGTTATCGCTTTTATTACCCCAAGAATGATGACGGGTGGAAGCTTTCAAGCGGATCCTTTTAATCAGGGTGGGCAATTTAAAGACGTTCATTCCCGCTCTGGGAGCCCTAACGGCTCACAATCACATGACAAAATCACTATTGAAGGTGAATATACTAAAGCTGATAGTAGCCAAGACGATAAATAGGTTTATTTTCGTCTGGCTGTTGAATTATCTGGGAAAGCCCCTATAAATTAATCATCAATTTTTGACCGAAGCTTCAAGTCAGGCTTTAAGCTTCTGTTTTACCTTTGTTCATATTATTTTGGCCCAAATTATTGGGATTCAAAACGTTGGAGAGTTTAGAAAATGAAAATCCGTCCATTACACGACCGTATCGTTGTTCGCCGTAAAGAAGAAGAGCAAGCAACTGCTGGTGGCATTATCCTTCCTGGCGCCGCGGCTGAAAAACCGAACCAAGGCGAAGTGGTTGCTGTAGGTTCTGGTCGTATTTTAAATAATGGCGAAGTTCAAGCTTTAGCTGTTAAAGAAGGCGATGTTGTTGTTTTCGGTAAGTACTCTGGTCAAAATACCATCGATATCGGCGGTGAAGAGTTATTGATTTTGAATGAAAGTGATATTTACGGCGTACTAGAAGCTTAATTATTACCCTCACTTTTTTATTGCATAAACAAATTTTAAGGAAAGATCATGGCTGCTAAAGACGTATTATTTGGTGATAGCGCACGCGCAAAAATGTTAACTGGCGTAAATGTATTAGCCGACGCAGTACGCGTTACTTTGGGACCTAAGGGTCGTAACGTTGTTTTAGAAAAATCATTTGGCGCACCTACCATTACTAAAGATGGTGTTTCTGTTGCACGTGAAATCGAACTGAAAGACAAGTTCGAAAACATGGGCGCACAAATGGTTAAAGAAGTGGCTTCTCAAGCCAATGACCAAGCCGGTGACGGAACAACGACTGCAACGGTTCTAGCGCAAGCAATCATCAACGAAGGTTTGAAGTCAGTTGCTGCTGGCATGAACCCTATGGACCTTAAGCGCGGTATCGATAAAGCAACGGCTGCGGTTGTTGAATCCATTAAAGAGCAATCTCAGCCTTGCTTAGATACGACTGCAATTGCTCAGGTAGGTACTATTTCTGCAAATGCTGATGAAACCGTTGGCCGTTTAATCGCTGAAGCGATGGAAAAAGTCGGTAAAGAAGGTGTTATTACTGTTGAAGAAGGCAAAGGCCTTGAAGACGAGCTAGATGTTGTAGAAGGCATGCAGTTCGATCGTGGTTACTTGTCTCCATACTTCATCAACAACCAAGAAAAAATGACCGTAGAGATGGAAAACCCATTAATTCTATTGGTTGATAAGAAAATTGATAATCTACAAGAATTGTTGCCAATTCTTGAGAACATTAACAAATCAGGTCGTCCATTATTGATCATTGCCGAAGATGTTGAAGGCCAAGCGCTTGCAACATTGGTAGTGAATACTCTACGTGGCACATTCAAGGTTGCTGCGGTTAAAGCCCCTGGTTTTGGTGATCGTCGTAAGGCTATGTTGCAAGACATCGCTATCTTGACCGGCGGCCAGGTAATTTCTGAAGAATTAGGCATGTCTTTAGAGACTGCAGATATCTCGACGTTAGGTACGGCCAGCAAGGTTGTTATCGATAAAGAAAATACAGTGGTTGTTGATGGCGCTGGCACAGAAGCTAACGTTGCTTCTCGTGTTGAACAGATCCGCGCTGAAATTGCTGGTTCTACTTCTGACTACGATATTGAGAAGTTACAAGAGCGTGTTGCTAAGCTTGCTGGCGGTGTTGCCGTGATCAAGGTAGGTGCAGGTTCTGAAATGGAAATGAAAGAAAAGAAAGATCGTGTTGATGATGCCCTTCACGCGACTCGCGCAGCGGTTGAAGAAGGTGTTGTAGCTGGTGGTGGTGTTGCTTTGGTTCGCGCACTTTCTGCAGTACAGGTTTCTGGTGATAACGAAGATCAGAATGTAGGTATTGCATTAGCACTTCGTGCTATGGAAGCTCCGATTCGTCAAATTGCCGGTAACGCGGGTGCTGAAGGTTCAGTAGTTGTCGACAAGGTTAAGTCTGGGGAAGGCAGCTTTGGTTTCAACGCCGGTACGGGTGAATATGGAGATATGATCGCAATGGGTATTCTTGATCCAGCGAAAGTAACCCGTTCTTCTCTACAAGCCGCTGCGTCTATTGCTGGTTTGATGATCACGACTGAAGCTATGGTTGCTGACGTTCCTGCTGAAGAAGGTGCTGCTGGTGGCATGCCTGATATGGGCGGCATGGGTGGTATGGGCGGAATGCCTGGTATGATGTAATCGTTTAGCGATGCGTCTTGATCTTCGTTATTATGATCGAAGGTCACACGAAAAAGCCGTATCTCGTATGAGTGCGGCTTTTTTTAGCTGTCAGATATATAAAATGGCGCTGTTCGTGTAATTTAATGTTACGAAGGGAGTTGTGAAGTTGAGTTCAAGCAAGGAGCGTGATTGTATGGCCGTCTCTAAAGATCCAATACATGATAAGAACATAAAAAGCGTATGGCACTTATGAAGACTTCTTCATTTAATACTGATCAACAAGCTTGGTTATCCCAATTAGATCAGAAAGTTTTATCTTCTTGGGTAAACTTAAAAAGCAAGCCAATTGACTTGCCTAGCCATTTTTTACCTCGACCAGAGTTAAGCAAGAAGCTATCTGAAAATCAGGCGATTACATGGCTATTAGCTCCTGCAGGTTACGGCAAAAGTGTATTGCTGAGTGACTGGTATCAACAAACCCTAGCCAAGAGTGATTCATTGGGGATTTGGCTGACGCTTGATAGTAAAGATAATCATCCTGCATTTTTATTACGACACTTGTTAGAAGCGGCGAATAAGGTAATCCCAGGCATTGCTACCGACGCCCTCGCTCATTGGTTATCAACGACGACTCAAGGCGCGATTGCCAGTGATGAAGTGCTGCTACTTTTATTGGACGAAATTCAAGATCTAAACTGCCCAGTTATTTTAGTATTGGATAACTTGCATCACATTGAAGACCTTGCTGCTTGGCAGGTCATTCAAAGCTTAGTAACTCAATTACCTAATAATCTGCGCTTAAGGCTATCGTCTCGTTATCTGCCTGTGGCATTAGGCAAGCTTCGCCTCGATCCCAGATTAAAATTCATTAAACAATCCAGCTTAGCGTTCAATCTGCAAGAAACCTGCGAGTGGCTAAAAAATGCGGGCGTTGAAGATCAGCAGCAAGCGCTTAATTTAATGCAACGGATGCAGGGGTGGCCAACAGGCTTGGGTTTATGGTTGGTTAGCCAGCAAGATAAAGAGCATTGGCCGGAGAATTTAGCACCCGAACGTGAAGAGTTAGCAGATTATTTAATTGGAGAGGTTTTAAATACTCTCGACGAGCCACTCAAAGATTTTTTGATTAAAATATCGGTTCTTAATAACTTTAATGAAACTCTGTGCAATCAAGTCTTAGGCATTGAGGACAGTGCGCAATGGATTCAACAACTTATTCATCACAATATTTTCATAGAAAGTATTGATCAGCGCTCAGGCTGGTTCAGCTTACACCCCATGCTATCCGAACTATTACGCCAATTTACTACAGAGCAGCAACGCCGAAAAACGCATTTGGCAGCCTTCAATTGCCTAAAGCAGCAAGGTTTTCGAGTAGAAGCTTTACAGCACGCGCGTTTAGGACAACTCATATCAGAGGCAGTGCAATGGGTTGAAGAAGAAGTTGACTTAATTATTGCCGATCTAGACTTTGCTGCAGTGCTTGCTTGGTGTGACTTTGCCGGTGATCAAATCGTTTCAAATTCACCACGACTGCAGTTAGTCAAAATATGGAGTTTATTGTTAACTTTCCAGTATCAGGCGGCCATTAATGCCTTTAACCAATTGGATACGGTATCGGTTGAACAGCTTTATCCAGGTCAGTTATTAGCCATTAAAGGCTATCTGGCGAGAGGTGAAGGGGATGATGCTCAAGCGCGAAGCCTGTGCGAGTTAGCGCTAAGAGAGCTACCGAGTGATCGTTTTGCAGTAAGAGTATTAATGTGTTCAACGTTAACCAATCTTGAGCTTGTGAGTAAACAGCCTGAAGCCGCTCGTATCTGGAACCGCCTTGAAATCGATATCGCTCGACAATATCAAGCAACAGGTTTAGAAGTATTAGCATTATTTGATTATGCTCGGGTTGAATTGTATCGCGGCCATATTGGTCGTAGTGCTGAGGTGGTTGAGCAGGGGCTAGTATTAGCGCAAGCGCTACCGCAGCAGAATCGTCTTTTCCCTCGTGCGCGTTTGGTTCTTTATCGTGCCTTTATGAGTTATTTACAAGGTGATAATGAGGCTGCCAAACAAGATGTATTTAAAGGTATTGATGAAGCCAATCAATGTCGTGATGTAACGGTACTTTATGGTTACAGTTTATTAACGTTAATGCACATCGCTAATAGCGAATTTCATCAAGCGTTAGATGTGCTTGCCCAAGCTGAACGTTTAATGCAACGTTGGCAAGTGTCTCCAAAGGTTTATCAATCTTGGGTTGCGATCGTAAAAGCGAATATTTGGATGTCGATGGGAAAGTGGGCTAGGGCAGAACAAAGCCTAAAATTTGCTGTTGAAGTGAACTCTGAATTATTTCCAATGCAGTCTGGCTTATATCGCCTTACACAGGCTCGATTGAATATTCAGCAGCAAAACTTTGAGCCCGCTTTAAGTCTTATTGATTCCGTTGTTCAGCATGGTCAGGCAGGTATTATTCAGTTGGTTGCTATGCTATTGAAAGCCGCTACTTACAAATCAATGGAAGATGGTATTCAAGCTCAGAAAGCCTGGGAGCAAGGCTTGGAATTTGCTCAGCAAGAGAATATAAAGTTAGAGTTTAATCAAATATTGCCGAGTATTCGTTCTTTTTCAGATAAAGCATTGGTAATTGAAGAAAAACTCGCAGCTCCTTTATTAACAGAAGCTTCAAACTTGAGTGTGCGAGAGAAAGAAGTACTCAGCTTGATCGCAGACGGGTTTTCGAATCAAGATGTGGCTGATCGTTTATTTATCTCACTGCATACTGTAAAAACCCATGCGCGTAAGATTAATGCCAAGTTAGGAGCTAAGAGCCGTACGCAAGCGATTGTTAAAGCTAGAGAGCTGGCCATAATTTAGTATGAATTAAGATCACAATCACTGCTTATTTGTAAGGTTAAATGGAAAGCTGGTTATCTATTGTCTATAACTAATTGATAGAGTTATTTTCTTATCAATGGAGTGGGCATGGCCGCTAGCTATCCAATCATCATATTAGGGTGTGATAACGACTTACAAATAGTAGATCATCTTGATGATTCATTTGAAGCACTAATGACGTCAAGTGAAGAACAGTGCTTACAAGCCCTATCAGATAACAATTATCAGCTAATTCTCGTTGATATGACCTGCCCTTCGATTCCTGTATTTGAGGCCTGCCAAAAGCTGAAAGGTGTTGCAGATGTCCCTGTAATATTTGTCAGCGCCAAAGATTGTAATGATGAACGCATTGCCGCCTATGAAAGCGGGGCAGATGATTATCTCTGCATCAATGATCTTGCGACAGAGTTACACGGTCGCCTAGAACGCATTATCATTAATAAAATTGCCAATGATCAGCTCAAAGTTCAGTTAGCTCAAGCTAATGAAATGGCCTTCATTGCCATGTCGGATACCAGTGATTTAGGGGTGAATATTCAATTTTTGCTGGATGTGAATAACTGCAGCAATGTTGATGAATTGGGTATGCGTTTATTCCAAGCATTACAATCGTATGGCATTAACTGTAGTTTGCAGTTACGCAGTCAGTTCTCAGTTAAGAACATGGAAGCTAATGGCATGGCTAAGTCATTGGAATCAAAATTATTGACCGAAATGAAGGACCAAGGGCGTTACGTAGACTTTGGTCATCGCTCTGTGATGAATTATGGTGCGGTGTCGCTTTTGGTGAAGAATATGCCCGTTGATGATGAGAAGAAATACGGTGCGATCAAAGATAACGTGTTCTCTTTGTTACAAGGTGCCGATGCTCGTATTCAAGCATTAGATACATTAGGCAATCTAGCGCTAGAGAAAAACTTAGTGCGTAGTTTAACGCTAAAGATGAAAGATTTAATGTCTTCAGTCGATCAAAGTTATCAGGATGTGATGCGTGATATCGCCAATGTAGTTGAAGAGATGGCGGACAATATTGAAGCTTCTATGCAGTATCTTGGAATGGATGAAACCCAAGAGAAAAGTTTACAAACCACCATGGAAGGGGCGATTTTAGCGACCAATAAAATCTTTAATGAAGGTTTGAAATTAGATAAGGATTTGCATGAGTTTTTAGTGCACATTGATGGCTTATTTAAAAGCGATACGATCAATCCAGTTCAACTGCAAAAAATTATTGAGAGCCTTGAAAAGCTCTCTTAACTAAATGCTTATATCTAAGTTGGACTAAGGTTTGGGCAATTCTTTATCCATTTCACATTCATCGTGACCTTCCATATCGACTAACCAAGGCGGATTTGGCCTTACTCGTTCGATGACAAAATCAACGAAACTTCTGACTTTAGCGGATAAGTGTCGGTTGCTCGCATACAGTGTGTGAATGGGGTGCGCCTCAAAAGGCCAGTCACATAATATGGGTACAAGATTTTTGCTTTTTATGGCAGAAGCCGCAATCAGTACGGGGAGGGCGGTAATGCCTGCACCGGATAACGCTAGGGTATATAAGCTAGAAAGGTCATTCACCTTTAAACGGGGTTTGATATTAACATTAACCTCTTGTTCTTCAGGGCCTTTTAGAGACCACTGAGTCCAACCAGTAGCGGCGATCACTTGGTGGTTGCTTATTTCATCAGGATGAGAGGGCTTACCAAAACGATCAATGTAGTCTGCGCTGGCACAAAGAATTGCTTTTACATCCCCTAGGTAACGGCCAATTAAAGAAGAGTCTTCCAGCTGGCCCACTCGAAATGCAACGTCGATACCTTCTTGTACAAGATCGATAACCTGGTCGCTGAGTACAAGATCAATATTTACTTGAGGATGCAGTTCCATGTATTCGGCAATTAAGCCCGATAATACAGTCGAGCCAAATAATACCGGAGCGGTTATGCGTAAAGTACCGGTTGGTGTGCTTTGCATTTGGGTAACCGCAATATTCGCCTCTTCGATTTCACCGAGAATACGTGAGCAGTGTGCATGATAGGCACTGCCGGTATCTGTAAGGCTGAGGCTGCGAGTTGTACGCTGAATTAGGCGTACCCCTAAGCGTTCTTCTAATTGGGTTATTTTTCGGCTTACAGTTGATTTAGGTAGGCCTAATGCTTTGGCAGCACCCGTAAAACTACCTGATTCGACCACGCGCACGAAGATGGCCATTTCATTAAGATCGAATTCTTCGCGTTTACCGATTAGCATTCTTATTCCGCCTTAGGCTAGATTTGCTTATGAATAGCTAATGTGAGGGTTGCGCGAGAATAAAACAACCCTCAGGAAAGATAATATTAATGGCTGCCTTCAGCGAGAGTTAATGCCAGAGAAGGTTCTAGCTTAACCATGCGTTGAGCCAATTCGGTGGGGATATCACAAGGCTTACCCACTTTATAATCGAAGAAGAGCATAGTGCTCTCGCCTTTGGTGACTAATCGAGACTGTTGATGGCTCCAAATAGCGTATTGTTGAATGAGTTTCCCCCCTTCCGCTTTGATGCTGCGTATACCCACTGATAGAGTGTCGGGGTAACTAACGGAAGCGAGGTATTTAGCCGAGGTCTCTGACAAAATAGGACCTTTGGCATAATCATTCATAAAATCGAGAATCTTTAATTCTTCGACATACTTTGTTCGGGCACTTTCGAAATAGCGGAAGTAGTGGACGTTGTTTACATGCTTAAACGAATCCATCTCACCCCAAGCTACGGGGACTTCGATGACTACAGGATAATCGTATAAGTCGGACATTGGTATTCCTTACTATTGTTGGTTTTTTTCGTGGTGTTGAATGGCGCCTATACTGGCGCTTGTTGATACAACATACGGTACTAGGTATGTCAGTATCATTTTTACGATGCGCTCTAATGGCATGTTTAATGCCAATAAAGCGTCTCCGTGATTGATAAAGGCGAGTAGTGTGCCCACTATTAATGATGTTTGAGCTGAGCGTTTAATAACCTCTGGTCGAAAAGCGATTGTCCACCAAGTTGGCTTATTTGATTTCAACGATGTGTTTCCTTATGTCTTGCTTATAAATTAGCCTTAATACCAAAAGAAATAATCATGGGAAGCCCAGTAACTTCTTCTTTTTCAGTATAGTCGGCGTTGTATTCATAACCTGTGACATTGGCTCGGTTATAAAGATTCAATGCTTCAACATATAAATCCATATTCCACGTTTGATATTGATAGTTTCTATCTAGACGTACATCCAATTTATGGCTTGCTGATAGACGTTCTGAATTTAACTCTCCATAGATTGGATCGACTAGTTCAGGGTTCTCAGGATCTGCACTAGGGTTAGTGCCCGTGATTGGGGTAATTAACTGACCGCTTTGATAGCGCCACTTGAAACCGATCGTCCAGTTTTCATTGAGCTCATGGCTAGAAACGAGATTAATAATCCATGGTTGATCGTAAGCGTATTTGAAGTCTTCGCCAGTTAGGGTATTACGTCGGCGGGTTTCGGAATATGCCGCTGAAAGCCAGCCATACCAACCTTCACTGAAAGCTTTATTAAGAAATAGTTCAAAACCATAAGCATCGCCATCGGCATCATTGGTATAGCGGGGAAGTGCTAAGTATTGTTCATCACTTAGGTCAGGGTAAACCGAGTCTTTATCAGCGCGTGAAACGGCCAGGTCACCAAAGGTCTTATAGTAGGTATCGAATTTTATTAGGGTGGATTCGTTTATCTGGTGCTCTAAACCAAGGGTATAGTGTTCTGAAGTGGATTGCTTTAAATCGGGATTGCCAAAGCCTTTTGCTACTTCGCCAAAATTATCGGTGAACTTATGATATTGACCCCATGCCGAGTTTAGCCACCAATAATCCATCATTTCCCAGCGCAGCTTAAATTTTCCTTGAGTAAAGCTTTGCTCTGAATAGTCATCATAAGACCAAAGAATGCCCGGTGTTAATGTCAGGGTTGGACTCACAAACCAATCGTCAGCAAGGAACACATCGTAGTTATATATTTTGAGATTATCACTTTCAACAATCTGTTGTTTACCATCGACTAAACGACAGTCTGGCTTAAACTCGTCACAAGCAGGGGCGGTTAGGTCACCAAAAAAGTCGATGTGACGTTCTAGTATGTCGATACCTGTTCGCAGGGTATGTTCTAGATTAAGGTCCGTTGATAAGTGGGAACGCAAGGTATAGTCATTTGAGCTCGCTTTAAGGCTATTATCCAGACCTAGTCCTAAGCTGAAGTCACTTAGCATGTGTGAAAACCCAGTTTTCAAGCGTGTGGTTTCAGATAAGGCATTATCGATAACAATTCCTTGAGAGTGGAAGTAGGAATTAAACTCAATGCCACCGGCTAAGTCAGGATCCTGTTTAACTTCATCGGAGTCTTCATCAAATAACAAGCCTGCTCGATCGCGAGTACCTAGTGCTTGTATGCTAACGGTATCACCACCGGATAACTGAATGTGATATTTGGCTTGGTAATCGTAATATTCAGGCACTGTAGTGAACTCAAAATCTTCATCATCAAGCAAGTTTTCAACATACAAGTGGATTAAGCTTTGTCTTACTGACAAGTAGGCTGCTTGATTATCGGTAATCGGAGTTTCTAATAAAATACCGGCTTTGAGCAGGCTAAAGTCAATCACTGCCTGCTTTCTATCTTGGTAAGGTGCGCGCGAATTCGCCTCAATGACAGCCCCTGTTGCGTCATTGTATTCAGCACCAAAAGCCGCTGCTTCTAGCTTAAAATCTTCAATGACATTATCGTTAAGTAAGCTCGAGCCATCAAAATGGAAGATGTTGAGAACGGGCATGAAGTCGATGATATAGCGGTTATCATCGGGTGACGAGCCTCGTACTGCTGGTTCAGAGCTGCGGCCAGTGGTGAAGGTGACGCCGGGCAGAGCTTCAATGGCTCTTAAAGGGTCATTGCCGGCTCCAGGCATGCGCAATAATTTCTTTGTTGAAATCTCAGTGAGAGGATCATCTTTGGCGGTAATTTTAATGTTATCAAGTTCTGCTTCATTAACAGCAAAACTCAACATTGAATTCGTAATGATTAATGCGGCAACCGTGCACTTTATGGATCGAATCATTGGCATTCCCTAGCACTTATAATTGGTATCAATTTTTTTGCACCACAGTTAATAGTGGATTTGTTAATAAAGCAACAGTTGAATGGCAGGTTTTATATCTACTTTACAGTTGTTGCAAAATTACTTGGGTGATTGCTGTTTGAACTCGGCTATCTTGGCCAATGGGGGGGTGTAAGTGAGTTGTTATATTGAGTTCAGATTCTATTTTTTGTAATTGATTGGGCACATCAACTCTCAAATGCCTACCCGCAGCAAAAAATACAGGGTATATATTTATTGTATGGTGTCCTTGTTGAGCAAGCTCTTTACAAGAGTCTTCCAAGCTAGGTTGGCAAAGTTCCATATAGGCGAGTTCAACTACTGCCAAGTTTTGTCCTTGTTGACGGATAGACTCCAGCATCATCTCAAAAGGCTGTTGCCATTCAGGGTCACGGCTACCGTGGGCCAGTAAAATGTTTGCAGTTTTAGGATCAATCATGTTTTACCTTATTCCAAATATCTCTTCTTCCGAGAGTATACATTCATTGCTTTGATAACCGTACGACTGTGGTCAAGATGTGGATCACAATGATTATTTGAACTTACCTGTCATTACTGGTTTATTAGTAAAAACAGTCTTGAAATCAGTTATTTAGCTGAGAGTTTTAAGTAAAGAGGGTTGCGCATTAAAATAACAAAGTGACTTTAATAGTGGCCCAAAAGGTTAAAAAAACAACTGAAAACTGACGCGTTAAAATGGTCTGTAGTTTTCTGTTATTTCTATTTGAAAAGCGGAAAAACTCTAGCTAATACTTATAGTGAATCATTTGTAATATATAGGTAGTTCAGCCTCATGAGCATCAGTCGTCAGCAAGTTGGTCGTTATTTATACGAATTTGAAGAAGCGTATCAGGTTACGTACGTGAACTTTTCACGAGCGAATGAATTAGCCGATGCACAATTAATTATGACTCTAGAAAGAGGTTGTGAGCGGCAGACATTTGCATTCTCTCAGCCCCATTTTAATGATATAGAGAAAAACCTTATAACGTCTAAGGGCGTGTATGTCGCGAGTTTGAAAAGTTCGCCTTTATCGCCTCATCGTGTTGAAGTTGGGGATTTGGAAGGTGGTTTTGCTTATTTTACCGCCAAAAATGTGAAGAATATTACCCCTACCGCTTAAGAGGGTGAACGGCATTCGATATTCTGCGATTTGTTGCAGACATAAAAAAAGCAATGGATTGAGCATTGCTTTTTTTATGTCTGTTGAGTTATTCAGTTTGCTCTAGAACAGCTGTAATACGAGAGCGGCTGTTTCACAATAGTCCTTTTCTTTGACATCATTTTTTTGCTTAGCCTGCTGTGACTTTATAAAGGTATAGCTATTAGGAGAACCTTTACAGATGTTCATGCCTAAAACATTGTTCTGAGACTTTACAAATAAGTTCATGCTGACATCACCTCGAGTACGAGAACGCAAATGAACTTTCTTCGGTGAGATCGTATAGGACTTAATACCATCTTTAGCAGTAACGTTCATACTTTGCCCAGGTGGGGCATTAACGAAAGTAGCATCATCTCTAATTTCAATGCTGGTCCAATTGCTATCGGTTTGTACCTCAAGTTCATAGATTTGCTCAGCAGCTAAGGCAGGCTGAAAAGCGGCAAGGCTGAAAAGGCTGGCCAATAAAAATCGGTTCATTGTATCTTCCCTGAAAATTCGGGCGGAGCGAAATTGCTTTTAGTCTTAGTTATATAGTAGACGTTTTTTAGAACGTCAAATTTCAACAATTAATGATTGTAAGAGTGTAAGTATTCACAAACCTGACAGCAGGCTTGTGAATAGGCTATAGGTATCTTGCTGGTTTATAAGTGGCTTTCGGCGTATTCCGCAAGAATTGAACGAGGTGAACCCTGCAGGTTAATCGTGCCACCGTGATCAAAATCTTTAAATCGTTCAACTAAGTAGGTTAACCCTGTACTAATTGGGCTGAGGTAGGGGGTATCTATCTGGGATAAATTACCCAAGCAAATAACTTTACTGCCCGCCCCTGCACGAGTAATGATGGTTTTTATTTGATGGGGCGTTAAATTCTGGCATTCGTCGATTAAAATTAAGCTTTGTTGAAAGCTGCGACCGCGAATGTAATTAAGGGACTTAAACTGCAAAGGGACCTTTTGTAAGATGTAATCGACGCTACTAGGTGCGTTTTCATCGTCACTGTGTAGGGCTTCTAGATTATCGGTAATCGCTCCTAGCCAAGGTTCCATTTTTTCTGCTTCGGTACCCGGTAAATAGCCAATATCTTCATCCAAGCCACGAGTACTACGGGTAGCAATGATGCGTTTGAACTGTTGCTGGGCGACGGTCATTTCTATTGCGGCGGCGAGTGCCAATATTGTCTTTCCTGACCCAGCTTGGCCTGTGAGGGTGACTAAATGAATGCTTGGGTCTAATAGAAGATTTAATGCCAGGGCCTGTATGGTATCCCTAGGCTTTAAGCCCCAGGCTTGTTGCTGTAATAAATGTTCCTTGGGTAGATCAATTAAAGTGACAGTGTCTTCATCAATGGCGGTAATTCGGCCAACAAAATCCTGTTCATCGATAATGTAATGATTGATGTGAACGTTTTCGGGCAAAGCCGATATTAAAACTTTATGGTAAGTGCCTGTTGCATCGTGAAATGTTTCAACTTGCTTTTGATCTTGCCAAAAAGAGCCTTCTAGCGAATGAAAGCCTTGCTGCAGTAGATCTACGTCAGAAAGCAGTTGGTCATTATAATAATCCTGAGCAGCGATACCGCAACCTCGCGCCTTAAGCCTCATATTTATGTCTTTTGTGATTAGCGTAACCCCTCGCTTAGAGTGATCTTGTTGCAGCTTCACTAGGCTATTGATGATTTTGTTGTCGTTTAAATTAGTCGGCAAGACTCTAGAGGGGGGATCAAAACTATCCAATAAAATTGAAAATGTACCTTGGGTTTCGCCATCATCTCTTAGAATGGGTACGCCTCTGGCTATCTCTATGGGAGGTGCGTCGCCGATAATTCGATCAATTTGACGAATGGCCTCTCGACAATCAGCTGCGATAGATTGCTTACCCATTTTTAGCTTATCAAGCTCTTCTAAAACAATCATGGGAATGACCACCTGATGCTCTTGGAACTTTAAGATTGCATTAGGGTCATGAATTAAGACGTTGGTATCGAGTACGTAGAGTTTGTGTGCGCTTTTTTGTGCAGCCATGCAAATTACCTCAATGCCTGAATAGGAGAGGGACATGGATTAAGAATAAGTAGTTGGTGCACTTATTCCATCAAGGCCCCACTGAATTTTAGTCTGCCTCGAATTGGCGTCATTGCCAAGTATTTATTTTATTGAAGAATTAAATTTGTCATACAATTGTATCTATTTTTTAGCTAGGTACACTGCGAACAATTACTGTGAGGATCAAATTATGACAATGCACACCTTTATTTTAGCCGCCGCTTTTACTTTATTTTCGAGCTTAGCCTGGTCTCAAGACCCGGCGTTAGGCCAGTGGTATACCGTTGACGATGAAAATGGAGAGATTAAGAGTCTAGTGACGTTATCTCAGGCTGAAGATGGCACGATGGTAGGGGTTATTACAAAAATATTAAAGAAAGACGCGGGTAGTGGTTTATGTGAAAAGTGTGACGGTAAGATGAAAGATCAGCCAATAGAGGGGATGCAGTTTATTTGGGGGGTGAGTAATACAGCAGAAGGGCAATGGGAAGAAGGGAAGCTATTAGATCCTGAATCTGGGACAGTCTATAGCGGTAATATTACCTTGGCGGATGATCCAAATAAGCTTGAAGTGCGCGGCTATGTGGGCTTTTCATTGTTTGGCCGCTCACAAACTTGGCAGCGTGTAGAAAACAGCGATATTTAAAAGCGATTTAAAATGACAAGCTTATAGGAACTCTGTCACGAAAGGACCTGTGCGAATTTGTCGTTTGATTTATTATGAACTCGGGTGAAAAACTGCCTCATTGATACAGCTCTCAGGGCTAGCAATGGCATTAAATTGCTGTATCATCGCAGGCCAAAATAACAAAAAATTACATCACCGGGGTTTTCAATGTACAAAAGCATTCGTACGTCCTTAGCGGCACTTCTTTTATTAGCCATGACTGGCTGTAGCTCAATTTATACGACAACAGGTTGGTTTGCTTACGATTTCTCGGAAAGCTATGCCATGCCATACGTTATGAAAACAGACGATAGTGAGATGGGTTGCGCGATGAGCGAAGCCATGACGCCTATGCTGCTTTCTTTCAGTGAATTAACTTGGTCACCAGATCGTCTTGCAACCACTATGTATATGCAAGCGGGTGCGTGTGCGGAAGCAAAGGCTAATGAAGAAGGCTTAACCTACTTAAGAGCTTATAAAGCGCAAAATATCGGCGAAGCTAAAGATGCTCGTATCCGTCAAAAGCGTTTGTTTGCACTTGCGGCTAATCGTCAATATAAAGGCTATAAGCACTTAGTGGCTGAATTTGGTGAGCCTGGTGAAGCATGTCCTGATATTGATGAAGATGAAGAATTTTTCTGGATGTTAGGCCTAGTCAGTGGCCTGCAAGCGGTAATGAGTGATGTGCGTGGTCAAGGTGAAGTTGGCGTTCCTAAAGATATTGCTATGAAGTCTGTTCGCGGTAGTCAGTGTTTGGATGCTAAGCGCTGGTGGGGTGTTCCAAAAGCTATGCAAGCCGCTGTTTGGACTATGATGCCTGATAATGCACCAGAAGGCGTGGATCCTTGGCAGGAATTAGCAGAAGCCAGTGCAATGGCAGGTGAATCTGGTGTTCGTCTAGCGCAAGCGGTTGAAGTCGTTATCGCTGATGGTTCGGGTAATGAAGAGCGCTTACGCGATGCAATACGTCGTCACGCACAATCGGTGAAAACAAAAGCATCAAACGGTCAATACCGCATGCTTGATACTGTAGCCACTCAGCAAGTACTTGCTGTTTCTGACCGTTTATGGACAGAAGCAACGGGTAGTCGTACTCCTGTAGGCGGTTTAGGAACTTTCTGGGATGACCAATCTCCTGCGGAAGAAGCACTAGACATCGACGATTTGTTGGAGGACTAAGACATGCGTGCTTTGATATTTTTAGCCCTGTTGTTGCCAACCTTGGTATTGGCTCAAGCACCGCAAAAAGAGCTGCCTAAGCTCAGTATTTGTGTATTTGATCCGCTAGGGGCCAACGGGCCTTTATTTAATACCATGAAAGATTACCGTACCGTTGCATTTGAGTGGGGGGCGGATGTTGAGCCTCGTGCTTATACGGATGAAAAGATTGCAGTGGATGACTTTAAAGCCGGGCAGTGTGATGCGGCTTTAGTGACGGGCGCTCGCGCACGTCCTTTTAATAAATTTGCCGCCACCTTAGGTGCGATTGGTGCCATTCCGAACGAGAAAATGTTGCGTTCTTTATTGGGAACTATTTCAAGTAAGAAAGCAGCCAAGTATATGAGAGAAGGCCAATATGAAGTAGCGGGTATTATGCCAGCAGGGCCGATTTACTTGTTCACCCGTGATCGCTCTATCGATACGGTTGAGAAGCTGTCTGGAAAGAGAATTGCTACAATCGATTATGATCAGCCTTCTATCTTTTTGGTAAATCATATTGGTGCTTCAATGGTGCCTTCGAATTCAGCTAACTTTTCTGGCAAATTCAATAACGGCAGTGTTGATGTCGCTTATGCCCCAGCAGTTGCTTATAAACCTTTAGAACTTTATAAAGGCTTAGAAGCAAATGGAGGGATTTTGCGTTTTCCTTTGGCTTATATGGACTTCCAAATCATTATTCGTGCGGATAAATTTCCAGTAGGTTTCGGACAGAAGTCTCGCACCAGTGTTTCTAGCTATTTTGATCGCGTAAATGAAACGGTTGATCAAGCGACGCAAGAAATAGATCCCAAGTTTTGGATGGAATTATCAGCGGAAACAAAGCTGGAATATAATGAAATGCTGCGTGATGTGCGTATTAAATTGCGTGACCAAGGAACATACAACGGTAAAATGTTGAAGCTTATGCGCAAATTGCGTTGTAAAGCGAATCCTGCGGCTGCTGAGTGTACTGAAAAGCTTGAGTAAAATCTGAGCGCTATCAATTAAGCGAAGGTATTAAGCCTTCGCTTATTAGAAAATCAAACAATAAATATAAGAAATACTTTCGAAACATAGGTAACTATCATGATCCAGACCCTTCGCCTGGCGAATCGAACTGGCTTTGAGTGGTTGGCAGCAATGCCGGCCTTTTTGGTTTTAATTTTTGTCATCTTATTAAATACCAGCCACGCAACCCATGCTCAGTTATTAAAGCTGGGTGAAAATATCTGGGATGGTTACTTTCAGCTGCGGTCAGATCCTATTGAGCCTAGCTGTGTCATTAATTCCGACATCGATGCTCAGCTGGCTGCATTAATTGCAGAATCTGCGGTTGTCGATGAGGAAGATGAGTGGGATTTATTTGATGAAGATCCTGAGCCTGTTGATGAAGGTATCTTGCGCCAGTCTTTAATGAATGCGCAAGCGGTTTGTCAGACAAAGCATGAAACCTACGAAAGTACGGTTGATCGAGTTACCCCAGCAGTAAAGGCTTTCCGTGCCGTCGAATTAGCCGTTGCAGATTTTGGTGAGTTTGGCCTGCATGCTCAGCGTATTATGTTAGCGGTTCTTGTTTTGATTTGTGGTATGACTGCTTTATTCCGTCGTCATCACATTGCCTTGCGTCCGATGGAAACCGTAATGGATTATCGTGTTGCATCGTTTGCCCAAATGATTGCCAGCGGTATTTTATTTTACTCAGTGTATAGCTTTAAAGATGTGGTTTTTAATGCCGGTGTCGAAGTGACAGCTGAGCATGGTTTCTTGCACTATTTGTGGATTATTGGTTTTGGTGCTGTTCTGGCATTAAGTATTTATCAATTTATTTTTATTCCGAAAGATGCGAAGCCTGGTGGTAGCTTTATGAAGGCTCAGTTGGCGGTTCCTCTATACGCTACTATGTGCATTATTTCAGGTACTTATTTTATTCTAAATGGCCATGCTGCGGGTATTGGTATTTACCTGAACCAAATGATGGAGTTGTCACAGTTATTCTTAGGTGTTGGCTTATACGTTTGGATCGGTATGTTGGTGAAGCGTACAAAAATGGCGCAGGCCGTTTTTGATGTATTCCGCCCATGGAATCTTCCTCCTGAAATGCTAGCGGTCGTTGTTGTTGTGATTGCTGCAGTACCAACTGCGTATACCGGAGCGTCGGGTATTTTTATTATCGCAATTGGCGGTTTAATTTATAACGAATTGCGTCGTGCTGGTGCTCGTCGCCAACTGGCTCTGGCGGCTACCGCTATGTCGGGCAGTATGGGGGTTGTTTTACGTCCGTGTTTATTAGTAGTAATTATTGCGGCGTTAAATAAAGAAGTCACCACGGATCAATTATTTGGTTGGGGACTTAACGTATTCCTATTAACTGCAGCGCTTTTTGCTGCCGTTGCTATGTTGACCAAGCAAGGCACCCTTAGTATTGAAAAAGCTTCCGTTGCTTGGCCTGAAACGAAAAAAGCGCTTAAGAAATTGATTCCGTATGTGATTGTTATTGGCTTAACGTTATCGTTCTACGCAATTTTCTTGAATGCTTATCTGGATGAATTCTCAGCACCTTTCATTCTTCCGGTTATGTTATTAGTTGTTTTGATTTATGAGCGTATCAGTCAAGAAAAAATGGGCCGTGCGCAAATGAATATTGACCATATTGAGAATCGCTTAGAGGAATCTTGGACGGATTTGAAATCGGGCAATGATTCAATTGAGAAAACGTTACGTGAAGCGACGACAGAAACAACCGGTCATATCGGCGCATTATTAATGCTGATGGGGCTATCTGTCAGTATTGGGGGGGTTATCGAGCGCTCTCATATAATGGATTTAGTGCCTGGAAGTTTTGAATCGGTTTGGTTGGCCATGGGGTTATTAGTTGTCATATTAGTTGTTATCGGTATGGTCATGGATCCGTACGGTGCGGTGATCTTGGTGAGTGCAACGATCGCCTCTATTGCTTACGATAGTGGAATAGATCCAGTGCATTTCTGGATGGTGACTCTGGTAGCCTTTGAGCTGGGGTATTTAAGTCCCCCTGTGGCCTTGAACCATTTATTGACCCGGCAAGTGGTGGGTGAAAGAGAAGTGGCATTGGCTTCCCAAGAAGGTCATAACTTCTGGTATCGCTATGAGAAATTCTTGCTACCTCTAACGGTAATGGGAATTGCATTGATCATTGTTGCCTTCTTACCGTTGGCGATTGGATACAACTAGAGGTTTATTCTTTGCGCTTTTCTCCGTGTAGCGAAGCGCCTCTTGTTTTGTTAAGAAGGTGCCCTCCGTGGTGAAATGCTTCTAGATCTACTAAAATAAAAAAGCCGCTATTACTGCTCAAACTCCAGAGCAATAATAGCGGCTTTTTAATGCCTACAAATTAACGATTGTTTGGTTTAAACCAATTCAATCGCCACTGCAGTCGCTTCACCACCACCAATACAAAGCGCTGCAACACCTTTAGTGCCACCAGTATTCTTAAGTGCATTGATTAGCGTAACGATCAAACGAGAACCAGTAGAACCTACTGGGTGACCTTGTGCACAAGCACCACCGTAGATGTTTACTTTCTCGATATCCAATTCAAGATCACTAACCGGCATCATAGCTACCATAGCGAACGCTTCGTTGATTTCGAAAAGATCAACATCGTCTTTCGCCCAGCCAGCTTTAGCCAATACTTTCTCAATCGCGCCGCAAGGAGCGATAGTGAATTCAGAAGGGTGTTGAGACTGTGTGCTGTGTGCCACAATTCGAGCCAAAGGTGTAGCGCCTTTTTCTTCAGCAGTACTTTCACGCATCAATACTAATGCAGATGCACCGTCAGAGATTGAAGAGGCGTTAGCCGCTGTAATCGTGCCGTCTTTAGCGAACGCTGGACGCAGGCTAGGGATTTTTTCAATGTTCGCGTTGAATGGCTGCTCGTCATTATCAACAACTGTTTCGCCTTTTCGGGACTTAACCGTAACAGGAACGATCTCAGCGTTATTCAAACCACCTTCAATCGCCGCTTTAGCACGAGTTAAGGACATGATGGCATAATCATCCATCTCTTCGCGGGTATAGCCTTTTTGTGTGGCGACATCTTGAGCGAAAGAGCCCATTAGGCGACCTGTTTCAGCATCTTGTAGACCATCTAAGAACATGTGGTCTTGTGGTGCTTGGCCAGCGCCCATGCGTAAGCCGGTGCGAACACCTTCCAATACGTAAGGAGCGTTGGACATAGATTCCATACCGCCAGCAACAGAGATATCAACAGAACCGGCTTTAATTGCATCGTGAGCAAACATAGTGGCTTTCATACCAGATCCACAAAGCTTGTTGATTGTGGTCGCGCCCGTTGCATCTTCAAGACCGGCTTTACGCATTGCTTGACGAGCAGGGCCTTGCTTAAGACCAGCGGGTAAAACACAACCCATAACCACGTCTTCAACGTCTGCGGCGTTGATGCCTGCACGAGATACTGCTTCTTTAATAGCTATCGCGCCAAGGTCGGTTGCGCTAACAGAGCTCAAGCTGCCATTGAAGCCGCCCATTGGTGTACGTGCTGCACCTACAATTACTACGTTATCTTGCTTAGCCATTTCTGTTTCCTCGAAGGGATTAGTTTAAATGAAGATAAAAATTTAGGGCGCTATTGTATGCGATATCAAGCTTGGGGTGTAGTCGTCAAAAATAGCAGGAATAAAGCCTGAGTCGAATGAAGACAAAGTTTGGTTAAATACTGATCATTACTAGCTTCGCTGGGCAAAAAATGAGCTTTTTTAATGCAAACTTGAGCAAATGGTCTAACTTGTTACGTGTTGAAACAAAAACCCGACTAATAACTTTCTCGAATCATACTAAAGAGTGATGAGGTTGGTGGGATAGGCGTTTATAGTCGTGGTATCTGTTAGAAGTGGGCTAAAAAGGCCAATTCTGATTTATACACAATAATCATAACAATATAGAAGACAGGTAGACCTATGGTGAAGAAGACCCTCCTTAGTCTCGCGATTGCGGCAAGCACAGCGGGATTAACGGCCTGTAACATTAGTAGTACAGCCGATAATAATGAAGTAGCGACTGATCAAGTTTTAGCTGGTCAGCCAGGGCAAACCCCAACTTCAGTTTCTCCTTTATTTAATCCCGCTCGTGGGCAGTTGCCTTTAGCGACCGATTTCTTATTTGGTTTTCCTAGTAATGCAGATGGAAGCCCTACATATCCAACAGATGCTGATGGTACCCTTTACCATGCTGATGCTTATACAACTAATGCTGAGAACGAACGTGTTCTAATCGGTCCTCAAGATGAAGGGTATAACCCTGTCATTAATGCATTAAACGAAATGGACGGAGTCTCAATTAATGCAGAGATCGATATTCCAGTTTCAGGCAATGTCGATGCGTCTTCTGTAATTCCTGGTCAAAACTTAATTCTGTTACCGCTTAATTATACTGACCCTATTACAGGTACTTTAGTTGCTGAAGCTCCTTTCAAAACAGAATTCACAGACTTCACTGTATCAACCGTTCAATATGCTACGGCGGCAGGCGAAGCTGAAAAATTTGCATTACGTGTTAACTTAACTAAGCCACTGGCGTCTGCAACTCGTTATCTAGCGATTATCGCTAATAACGGTGATGCGAGCATTAAAGATTTAGCGGGCAATACTATGGTTATGCCTGGCCATTATCGTACATTGGCGAGTGATGATGATCTATTAAGCCCAGCATTAGCGCCTGCTCGTACTTTAGTAAAAGAGTGGAGCGGTAACGCGAAAGCATTCCTTGGCCTTAAAGGCCAGGACGCTTCTGGTTTAGTTATGGCTTATACCTTTACTACAGGTGGTGGTATTGAAGTATTAAGCACAATGGCTGCACCTGGTAATGCTAATGCTCAGTTGAAGCAGAACCCTGCTTTAAGAGCTATCGTTGCAGCTGCTTTTGCAGCTAACCCGACTGACCTTGTAGCCGCTCAAACAGCTGCTGGCCAAAATCTTGGTTTGGCCGGTGTTCCAGCAGAAAGTATTCCTGCTGTTATTGGTCTAGCAACTAGCTTACAAACTCCTGGACCTCGTGCTATATCTTTACCAGCCGCAGGTGCAGAATTAGATTCGCCAGCAGATGGACAGACTGGTTTAAACATAGCTAACTTTATACCTTCGCTTGCAGGTACTACATTAGCAAACGTTTTAACAGGTACTATTGATCTTCCTTATTACTTAGCGGCTCCTGATGGCTCTTATACTGGACAAGACCCTACAGCGACTACAGGGTATTTATGTACTGCGGTTGAACCAGAAGATCTAGGCCCTTGTATTGCGGCTAAAACAAGTGCGGGTAATACCATTCTTAGCCAATGGACTGCTGATGACGGATTGCTGCCTATTTTAGGCGCAGCGGCTCCATCAACGAATGTTACACGTTTATACCCATTCGCTAAGAATAATGGCATGCGTAAAGCACCTATTCTGGTTGTAAAACCGGATGCGACTACTTTTCCAGAGCCGGCTAATGGATACCCTGTTATTATTTACCAACATGGTATTTTTGGTGATCGTACTGATGCCTTAGGTGTTGCGAATGAGATGGCCAAACAAGGTTTTGTTACTGTATCGATGGATTTTCCATTGCATGGGGTGATGCCAACAGACCTAATATCAGGTACGACAAATCCAATATTTGCATCGCTATTAGGGGCTCAAGGTACATCAGTTGCTGCGGCTGCGGCTGCGGCTGGAACTGCTGCTGCTACTGCTGCTCTTAATGATGGAGCTAGTGCTGAAGAAGCTCAAGCTGCTGCTGATGCGGCTGGGGCTGCGACTGCTGCTGCACTCATTAGTGGTGCAACAGTATCTGAGCGACACTTTGGTCTAACTAACACAGCCACAGGGTTTTCACCGACTGCTGTGAGCGGAACGGATGCATCTTTAAATGGCTCTGGTTCTTTATTCTTTAATCTAATCCACCTGCAAACAGCGCGTGATAATTTGCGCCAAGCGGTAATGGATTTGTTAAACCTAAATGCTTCTTTAGCCTCTATGGATATTGATGGTGATGCAGATGCAACGGATATTGATGTAAGCCAAGTTCACTATATTGGTCATTCTTTGGGTGGTATTGTTGGTACTACATTTGTGGCAACTAACAACTTAAACGGTGCACTTAACCCTGTCGGTAATGCTGCTCTACCACTTATCAAAGAATCTGTTTTTGGTATGCCAGGTAGTGCGATCCCTCGTTTATTAGAATCGTCTGCTCATTTTGGCCCGAGTATCAAAGGACCTGTTACAGCATCTCAAGCTGATGGTGGTTTTGGGTTGACTGAAAATGATGAATCTTATAATCAACTGTTCTACGTATTCCAAGGTTCTTTAGATTCGGCTGATCCAGCAACATTTGCTCAGTCGATGACGACAGCTCAAGCTCTTGCCAGTCTTCAACAGCCAGAAGCTATTGATCTTAAGTACATGGTGATTGAATCTATCGGTGATCAGGTTATTCCTAATTCAGCAACTTCACCTCTAGCAGGTACTGATCCTCTTGCTGCTCTATTGGGAACTGCACAGATTGATGGTTCTTCGTCTGACTTTGCCTCTGGTAAGTATCTTGTGAAGTTTAATGATGCGGATAGTTCTCACGGTTCTTTAGCTTCACCGGGCGCTGATGGTTCTGAGCTTGGTGCATTTACTGAGATCATGACACTGACGACAAAGTTGTTCACAGGTCAAGATCCTGAGATTACAGATTCATCAGTCGTTTCAGCTGCAGCCGCTGAATAGTCGGGATAATACGGAATATAATAATGAAAAAAATAAATACAAAGCTATTTAAAAAATTACCGCTAGCCATTGCGCTGGCGGCCGCTACTACCGGCGCCCAAGCTACTGAATTCAACTTTGGTGATATGGCTGTTCAATGGGATAACACCATCAGTTATGGTGTGGCTTGGCGTACAGAAGCACCTCAGACCGATGCGGTTATGGGTGGCAATGGCGAAGCTATGGGCATTGAAGGTACGGGTTCATCGTATAATTATGATGACGGTACGCTTAACTTTAAAGAGAACAGTACTTATACCAATGTTGTTAAGTACTCAACGGATTTAGAGATTAACTATCATAACTATGGTGGTTTCTTCCGTGCTAAAGCTTTCTATGATACTGAAATCATGGATGGTGAGCGTGAATTTAAAGAATTGAATGACGCGACTAAAGATGCTGCAGGTAAAGGTTATGACCTTTTGGATGCATTTGTATGGGCAGATTATGATTTTGGTGATACGCCAGCAACGTTCCGTTTAGGTCGTCAGGTAATTAGTTGGGGTGAAAGTACTTTCATCCAAGGTGGTATCAATAGTATTAACCCGGTAGATGCTTCAGCTTTCCGTCGTCCAGGCGCAGAAGTTAAAGAAGGTCTATTGCCAGTTAATATGTTTTATACCTCTGTTGGTCTAACGGCAGACTTGTCTTTAGAAGCTTTTTATCAGCTAGAATGGGAAAAAACGCGCATGGATCCATGCGGAACTTTCTTCTCTACTGTTGATTTTGCAGCTGATGGCTGTGGCCCTGTTTTATTAGCAGGTACCGATGATGAGCGTGCATATCTTGCCCTTCGCGATGAAGAAATCGCTCAAGGTACGAGCCTTGCGAATCGTGTGGCTCCTGCCACAGAGCGTTTAGCAGACAAAGAAGCTCGTGATGATGGCCAGTATGGTTTGGCATTGCGTTGGTATGCTGAAGCGCTAGGTGATACTGAATTTGGTGTTTATTACATGAACATCCACAGTCGTCTGCCTTTTATTAATGGTGCGATTACTAACTACGATACCTTAGGTTTGGTTACTGGAACTGCGGGTGGTCAAATTAACTCTGAAGCGACTTATGATAATCGCTACCCTCTATATCAGATGGTTTATCCTGAAGATCAGAAGTTGATGGGTGTGAGCTTTGCAACTTCAACTGAAGGTGGTGCGTCGATTGGTGGTGAAATCAGCTATCGTCCAGATGCTCCAATTCAGTGGAACGCTTTCGAACTCATCCTTGCAGGTTTAGCACTGCCGTCGAGCCGTTTGTATCAAGATCGTTTAGCTGAAGTGGGTGGGATTATTACCGATGGTGTTACTCCTGCACATAAAAATGCTGAGAATCTAGCTGGTGAAACGTTAGAAGGCTACGATAATATGGACATCTGGCAAGCACAGATGACCTACATCAAGTTCTTCGACCAAGTGTTAGGTGCTGATCGTTTAGCAGTTGCCGCTGAAGTGGGCGCAACTTATGTCCCTGATTTACCAAGCCTAGACGATGCTCGTTATGGCCGTTCTGGTGCTTATGGTATTGGTGATGCTGCTGGTGTTGATGCAGGATATGCTGCTTTTCAAGGTCTGGCTGGTGGTACTGGAACAGTTGACCCTTGTTTGACGGGTTATGGTGCTGGTGAATCGGGTGCTAACGCCAATACTGATAACTGTACTGACGAAGGTTATGTAACTCAGTTATCCGGTGGTGTTCGTCTTCGTGCCGGTATCGATTACAACAACGCATTCGCGGGTGTAAACATGACACCAAACATCGCGATTTCTTATGATAAAGGTAATGGTCCTGAGCCAGGTGCACAGTTCATCGATGAGCGTGTAACAACCGCTTTGGGTGTTAAATTTGTTTATCAAAACCAAACTCAAGTTACTGTGAGCTACACTAACTTTGAAGGTGGCGATTACAACACTACGAAAGACCGTGACAACATTGCTTTAGCAGCAAGTTATTCATTCTAATTTAGTTAGTCGTATATCGAGTTATTGAGGGCATATAGATGCTGAAACAGTATAAAAAAGTGGGAAGTGCAATTGCACTTTCCTTAATGGTTGCTGCGGCTAATGCGGGTGTTTCACCTGAAGAAGCCGCTAAAATTGGTACTACATTGACGCCAATGGGTGCTGAGAAAGCCGGTAGTGGTGAAGTGACAGCTTGGACAGGTGGTGTTACTACTCCTCCAGCTGGATATACCGTTGGTGATAAACATGTGAATCCTTTCGCAGCAGATAAGTTGAAATATACAATTACTGCCGCGAACTATAAGGATTACGCTGATAAGTTGAGTGAAGGTCAAAAGGCTTTGTTCGAAAAGTATCCTGATACTTATCGTATGCCAGTTTACCCAACTCAGCGTTCTGCGGCTTATCCACAAGAGATTTATGACGCAACTAAAAAGAATGCTACGGATACGAGCTTAGTTAAAGACGGTAACGGCTTAAACAACTTCGTAGATGGTGTTCCTTTCCCAATCCCAGCAACGGGTGTTGAGGCGATTTGGAATCACATTGTTCGTTATCGTGGTGGTAGTGTTTCTCGTGTTGTGGGTCAGGCGACTCCACAAGCCAACGGTGATTACTCTATCGTTCGCTTTAAAGACGAATTCACTTTCCGTAATAAGTTGAAAGATTTTGATCCTTCTAAAGATCAGAATGTATTGTTCTACTTTAAGCAGGATGTTGTATCTCCAGCACGTCTGGCGGGTAACGTTCTTTTGGTTCATGAAACACTAGACCAAATTAAAGAACCTCGTAAAGCTTGGGTATATAACGCGGGTCAGCGTCGTGTACGTCGTGCTCCACAGGTTGCTTATGATGGACCAGGTACAGCGTCTGATGGCCTACGTACTGCGGATAACTTCGATATGTTTAACGGTGCTCCTGACCGTTACAACTGGAAGCTAGTCGGCAAGAAAGAGATGTATATTCCATACAACTCTTACAAGTTGAATAGTGGTGATGTTAAGTATGATGAGATTGTTAAAGCGGGTCACATCAATCAAGACCTAACTCGTTATGAATTACACCGTGTATGGAAAGTTGAAGCGACTCTGAAAGAAGGTAAGCGTCATATCTATGGCAAGCGTACTTTTTATCTAGATGAAGATACTTGGCAGGCAACTCAAATCGATCACTACGATGGTCGTGGTCAACTATGGCGTGTAGCCGAAGCACACAACATCATGTTCTATGATACGTTAGTGCCTTGGTATGCTGTTGAAACGCTATATGACTTGAACTCTGGTCGTTACCTAGTACTAGGTCTTGATAACGAAGAAACAGGTTCTTATGAGTTTGGTTTCGAGCGTTCTTCTGGTGACTACACCCCTGCGGCTCTACGTCGTGCAGGTCGTCGCTAAGACAGAGATAAGCGATATGAAAGGCTAGTTCGTTTAGCCATCGTTTTAAAAACCGCTATTGAGTGATCAATAGCGGTTTTTTTGTGCCAGCTAGAAACTGATGTGCTGAAGAGGGTGGGCTAAGGAGGAATACAATAGGGGGGCTTGAGATAGCTGCGCTAATAAAGGAGTTGGGGGTAGGGGATCTGGAGGGGTGGAAAAGAAGTATTAACCACAGAGAACACAGGGCCGCTTCGCTACACTGAGGAAAGCTTGTAAGAGATAGGTGCGGGGTAAAGAAAAAATACAGTCGTTAGTTTCTTGCTTTTCTCTGTGTACTCGGTGTTCTCTGTGGTTAATACTTCTTTTTCTTTTTAGTATTGCAGGTTAGCTCAAATGATAAGCAAAGTTTTGGTTGGGATGTTGCTAGATAAATTTAAGGCACAAAAAAGGGAAGCTGTGAAAAGCCTCCCTTTACTAATGCCGGCCTAGCCTTCCATGGCTAGTCGTAAAAAGCTGCGCTTTTTACCCATTGATTAGGTAGTGAACGTAGATACTTGCGCCGTAACCTAGTGCAATGGCTGGCATCCATTTTAGGTGCCCGAAGAAGGTGTAATAACCTCGTGCTTGACCCATTAAGGCAACACCCGCCGCAGAACCTACCGATAACATGCTTCCTCCAACACCGGCGGTTAATGTAACTAGCAACCAATGGAACTCAGACATCTCTGGGTTCATTGTGAGTACGGCGAACATTACGGGAATGTTATCGACGATGGCTGACGCAAAACCGACAAGTACGTTTGCAACATCAGGCCCTAGTTCGCCATACACATAAGCTGAAGAAACGCTTAAATAACCAATAAAACCTAAGCCACCGACTGACAGGATTACACCGTAGAAGAAGAATAAGGTGTCCCACTCGGATTTTGCGACTTTATCAAAGATATCGAAACCATCATGGTTGGCTTCACTGCTCGGTGGTAAATCGACATTGCCCATTGCAGGTACATTTTCTTTAAAGTTGCGTATGTAATAACCGTAAAGTTTAAGGTAGCCTAAACCAAACATCATGCCGTAAACGGGTGGTAAGTGCAGGAAGTTATGGAAGCTAACCGCGGTTACGATGGTTATTAAGAACAGTGCAACGATTTGAAGGCCGCCGGCTTTGATCTTTACTGTTTCATCAGTATTCGGTTTAGGTGTGCCTTCTGGTAAAGCGAAGTGCATGATGGCTGCTGGGATGATGGCATTAACAACGGACGGAATAAATAAGTTAAAGAAGGTGGCAAAATCAATAAGACCTTTTTGCCAAACCATTAACGTCGTGATATCACCGAATGGGCTGAAAGCTCCACCGGCATTCGCACAAACGACGATGTTAATACAGGCTATGCCAATGAAAGCCGGTTTATCTGCACCAACCGCCATTACAACAGCACACATAATTAAAGCTGTGGTTAAGTTATCGGCAATGGGCGATATGAAGAACGCAAGAATACCGGTTAGCCAAAAGAGTGCTTTATAGCTAAAACCTTTTGCTACTAACCAGCTGCGTAGCGCATCAAATACACCACGCTCTAGCATGGCGTTAATATAGGTCATGGCGACCATTAAGAAGAAGAATAATTCAGCGTATTCTAAGAAATTATGGCGAATAGCGACTTCAGCAGAATGCGTAAAGCCATTATTAACGTAGACAGCCGCAATCATGATCCAGATAATGCCAGCAGACATCATGACGGGTTTTGACTTGCGCATGTGAATTTGTTCTTCGAAAATCACAAGTATGTAGCCGATTACAAATACGGCAATGGCAGTATAACCTACCCAGTGAGAGGTTAAATCTATCCACTCCTGGTTATCGCCAGAGGCGAGGGCTAAACTTGGAAAAAGCAAAAACACGAGAGGTGTTAAGTAGGTGGCGAAGAATTTCATTATGTTCCTATCAATATGCGGGCAGCATGCGGGATAAATTTTCGAGGAATTATAATCAGTCAACGCACCAAGTTAAAGCACATAACTTGATGTAGATTAGTAGTTAGGGTAAATAGCAACAATATATAGGTATAATTCAGTCAGTATTTTATGGGAATTGTAGGTAAGTTTAATAAAATGAAAATTTTAATCACGGGTGGCACGTTAGATAAGCAATATAATCCTTTGAATGGTGAGCTTATCTTTAATCAATCTTCGATTACGCAGATGCTAAATCAATCTAGATCTACCGTTGAGGTCAGTACAGAAGTTTTGATGCTAAAGGACAGTCTAGACATGATAGACACTGATCGTCAGCGCTTATCAGAAGCCTGTAATGCGAGTGACGAAAAACAAATAATCATTACTCATGGCACGGATACTATGGTGGATTCGGCTCAAGTGATTGCCGCTGATTTAGATATCAATAAAACCGTTGTATTATTAGGCGCTATGGTGCCTTACCAGTTTAAAGGCTCAGATGCTTTGTTTAATCTTGGTTGTGCGATGTCTGCTGTGCAAGTTTTACCTGCGGGAGTCTATATCACCATGAACGGACAGGTATTTGATTATCGAGAAGTGAAGAAAAATCGCACGATCGGTGAATTTGAAAAGCAGTCCTAATTCTATGATTAAGAACTGCTTTAAGTAAGTACCGCTTTAAGTAAGTACTGCTTTTCTGTATATAAATATCGCTTAGGTTAAGTCTTCGGCGATAAAACCACCGGTTTGATGTGCCCATAATTGAGCGTAGATACCTTTCTGAGCAATTAACTCTTGGTGGCTACCTTGTTCAATAATTTTACCTTCATCAATCACGATTAGACGGTCCATCGCCGCGATGGTTGATAAACGGTGGGCAATGGCGATCACTGTTTTTCCTTCCATTAATTGATATAAGCTCTGCTGAATAGCCGCCTCAACTTCCGAATCCAGTGCAGAGGTTGCTTCATCTAAAATCAGAATAGGGGCATCTTTTAATAAGACTCGGGCAATAGCGATGCGCTGTCGTTGGCCACCCGAAAGTTTAACCCCACGTTCACCGACTTGTGCATCAAGCCCGGTATTTCCTGATAAATCGGCTAAGCCCTGAATAAACTCATGAGCTTCTGCTTTATTGATCGCTTGTTGAAGTTCTTCTTCCGTTGCATCGGGACGACCGTATAAAATATTCTCTCTAACAGAGCGGTGCAGCAAAGAGGTGTCTTGAGTAACCATGGCAATATGAGCACGTAAAGATTCTTGTTGAACCTTTGAAATATCTTGGCCGTCAATATTGATTGCGCCAGATTCAAGGTCATAAAAACGCATTAAGGCATTCACTAAGGTTGATTTACCGGCACCTGAACGCCCGACTAATCCTACTTTCTCACCGGCTTTAATATGCAAGTTTAAATCATCGATGATTCGATGTTGGCCAATCTCACCGGCTGCATTCGCCATGGCATAACTAAAGTTCATGTGTTTAAACTCGATATCCCCTTGGTTGATAACCAGAGCTTTAGCATCTTTTTGATCAGTGACTTGCAGTGGCTGAGAGAGGGTTCCCATACCATCAACCACAGTACCGATGTTTTCAAATAAGGCGCTGACTTCCCACATAATCCACTGAGCCATGCCGTTTAAACGTAACGCTAAGCTAATGGCAATTGTAATAGCTCCAACCCCTATGGCATTTTCTTGCCAGAGGTAAATCGACAAGGCGGCAACGACAAAAACCAGCGCATAATTTAAGGTATGGATGCTGACGTTAAGTCCAGTTGCTAGACGCATCTGCTGATAGACCGTGGTTAAGAAACCTTGCATACCTTGTTGAGCATAATCTGCTTCTCTTTGGGTATGAGAAAACAGTTTAACTGTGGCGATGTTACTATATGAATCGACGATGCGCCCAGTCATGGTAGAACGAGCATCAGCTTGAGCGGTTGAAATCGCTTTTAATTTAGGGACAAAATAATATTGCAGAGCAATGTATAGAACCAACCAGATTAACAACGGTAGCATTAAGCGGACATCCGCTTGGGCAATGATGAACAGCATGGAAAAGAAATAGACGACAACATAGACCATTACATCCAATAATTTAGTCACGGTTTCGCGTACGGCAAGAGACGTTTGCATCACTTTCGTCGCGATTCGACCGGCAAATTCGTCTTGATAAAACCCTAGGCTTTGCTTGAGTAAATAACGGTGAGCCAACCAGCGAATCAGCATAGGGTAATTACCCAGTAGCGTTTGATGCACGATCGCGGCATGTAACAATACCAAGCTAGGTAAAACGATAAGAACAATCACCGCCATGGTGATTAAGGTTTCACTTTCATCTTGCCATAAAGAATCTCGATCTTTGGTTGCCAACCAATCAACGAGCTCCCCCATAAAACTGAATAGCGAGACTTCTAATGCCGCCAGAGACGCTGTTAATAGCGTCATTAGAATTAGCGGGATTTCTATACCACGGCTATAGTGGCGGCAAAAAGCAAATACACCCTTTGGAGCTTGCTCTGGCTCTTGGCTTGGAAAGGGCTTGATCAGTTTTTCAAAAAAAGAATACATGTTGGTTCGCATAATTTATAACGTGGTAATTAGTCTAGGATACACATATCATCAGTGAAAGCAGATACTTTTAATCATTCGATTTAATACGCAAGATTTATCACCAATAGGATATACCCATGGTCAATATTCAGTTTCTATTAACCGGCACCGAACTTATGGTTGGGGATATTGTGGACACTAACTCGGTGATGTTGGCACAGAGTTTAAAAGAGCATGGCGCAGAGTTAAGCCGAAAGGTGACTCTAGGGGATGACTTTTCCGCATTAGTTGCAGAAATTGAACATATGAGTCGCCAAGCGGATGTTCTTATTATTAATGGTGGGCTTGGTCCTACTGAAGATGATTTAACCGCTGAGGCGCTAGCTAAAGTTATAGCTCGACCGCTAGAAGAACATAAAGAAGCGCTCACTCACTTGCAAGCTTGGTGTGATAAAAGAGGCTTCCGTTTAGAGGGAGCAAATCGAAAACAAGTTATATTACCCCAAGGCATTAAATTGGTTGCCAATGCCGTGGGCAGCGCTGTTGGCTTTTCTGTTGAGCATAATAATTGTCTTATTATCTGCACCCCAGGAGTTCCGAGTGAATTAAAGGTCATGTGGGCAGAAGAAATATTACCCTTGCTAAAACCTCGGTTACCCAACCTCGATAAAGTTAAAACCATCAAGTTGCACTTGTTTGGTATTGGTGAGTCAGCGATTCAAAATATCTTTCATAATCAATTAGCGGATTGGCCAAAAGAAATAGAAGTAGGATATCGCGCGGCATCACCTCTGGTAGAGCTTAAACTAACAGTACGTTCTGATAGCGCTGAAAAAATACTGCCAAACTGGCAAGCAAAAATTATGGGATTATTAGGTGCTCATGTTCTGTCGTTTAAAAATCTTGATCCGCAGGAACCGGCAACCATAGCCAAATGTTTAGTAGACTTATTAGCCCAAAATAATCAAACCATGACGACGGCAGAGTCGTGTACTGGGGGGCTCATTGCATCCAATATAACTCGAATTGCTGGCTCCTCTCAGGTCTTTGAGGCGGGGTATGTGACCTATTCAAATCGCATTAAATCTGAATTATTAAAGGTAAGTCCAGATACTCTCGAGGAGTATGGAGCTGTTAGTGAAGCGGTCGTTCGAGAAATGGCTGAAGGGGCCTTAACGATATCGGGCTCTGATTGGGTGGTCGCTGTTTCAGGTATCGCAGGCCCCGGTGGCGGTAGCGCAGAAAAGCCGGTCGGCACGGTTTGGTTATGCTGGGGAAAGAAAGGGAAATTGAAAACTCAATGCCTAGTCTACCCAACCAGTCGTCAAAATTTTCAACGCTTTATCGCTAATGCCGGTATGGATTTAATTCGTCGTGAGATTCTGGAAATTAAAGAACTGCCTTCCTATTTTTCTCGTACAGGCAAGTAGGTAAATAGTTAAATAGCTTTAATAGTCTATGCTATTAATGTTGAGTCTGAATAAAATCATAGGCAGGTATTCATGATCGCTATTGAAGACAGTGCGTTATTAATTATTGATGTACAAGGGAAGCTTGCAGAGCAGATGCACGAACGATCTGCTTTATTCGATAACTTAGCGATTTTAATTCAGGGGGCTAAATTACTCGAAATTCCGATTGTCTGGGTAGAGCAATTACCCGATAAATTAGGAACCACTCACAAGGATATTATTCAATATCTGCCTGGAAAAGCTATCTCAAAAAATACCTTCAGCGCTTGGGGTAATGATGAAGTGCGTTCAAGAATCGAAAACCTGAATCGTCGTAACTGGATCGTCGCAGGCATTGAGTGCCATGTGTGTGTTTATCAAAGTGTACGTGACTTATTGAAAATGCATTACAAGGTTCATGTTGTGAGTGATGCGGTGAGTTCAAGGCAGATAGAGAATAAAAAAGCCGGTCTACAAGGTATGCAAGAAGCAGGGGCATGTTTAACCAGTACTGAAATGGTGTTATTTGAATTGCAGCAGATTGCTGAGGGTGATGCGTTTAAGCAACTTATAAAATTGGTTAAATAGATAAACAGACAAAAAATATTCACCACGGAGGTCACGGAGTCGCTGCGCTACACGGAGGAAAAGCAGGAGAAGATACAAAATAATTGTTAAAAGGGTTAAACCTTAAATCAATTCTAAGTAGTCCCGATAGTTATCTTTGCTACTTAATCTCTTCTCTCTTCTCTGTGTAGCGAAGCGCCTCCGTGCACTCCGTGGTAAACCGCTTTTAAATATTAGTTATTCGCGTGTAGTTCTTCGTTTAACTGGATCGCTGTTTTGTTAGTTACACACTCAACCGCACCAGAGATAGAATTACGACGGAAAAGAAGATCCGCTTTACCAGCCAAGTCGCGGCCTTTAACCGTTTCTACAACATTCTTCGCATCGTCTAGAACTTGAATCTTAGTACCGGCCGTAATGTACAAACCAGACTCGATAGTACAACGATCGCCCATTGGGATACCGGTACCGGCATTAGCGCCTAATAAGCAGTTTTCGCCAACAGAAATAATGATATTACCACCACCAGAAAGCGTACCCATAGTAGAACAACCGCCACCTAGGTCAGAACCGTTACCTACAACAACCCCGGCAGAAATACGGCCTTCAACCATAGAAACACCTAATGTACCGGCGTTAAAGTTAACGAAGCCTTCGTGCATAATGGTCGTGCCTTCACCGATGTGTGCGCCTAAACGAACACGAGCGGTATGAGCGATACGAACACCACTTGGTACAACATAATCTGTCATACGTGGGAACTTATCCACACAGTTAACGCTTAATAAATCGCCTTTCAAGCGTGCTTGAAGTTGAGCTTCTGGAAGTTCTTCTAAATCGATAGCGCCTAAGTTAGTCCAAGCAACGTTTGGTAATAGACCAAACATACCCGCTAGGTTAATGCCGTGCGGCTTAACTAGGCGGTGAGATAACAAGTGAAGCTTCAAATACACTTCTGGAGTTGACTCAGACTGGATGTCAGATTCAAGAATGGTGATAACCACAGGCTTCTGGCTTTCAGTGCAGGCTTGAGCCAATTTAGCTTGTGCTGGAGCAATGCTTTCTAGAGCTTTTGCTAGCGCTTCAAGTTCGCCGCCATCTACTTCAATCGCTTGGTTGCCACCTTCATAACCGATTGCATCTTTTGCTGCGGCAATGATGTCAGCGCTTGGCTGGAAAAGAGGGGCTTGGTAATAAACCTCTAACCATTCGCCTTTTGTATTTTTGGTGCCTAAGCCAATTGCAAATGCAGTGCTCATAATAAAATCCTTACTTTAAATAATGAATAAGTGGTTAATTAAGAATTGATAAATTCTTGGTAATCGTCGGCTTTAAAGCCTAATAATTTGTTATCTGCTCCATCAATCAATAATGGGCGCTTGATGATGGAGGTATTCTCTAGCATGATCTCGATAGCCGATGCTTGGTCTATAGATTCTTTAACATCGTCAGGAAGCTTGCGCCAAGTCGTACCGCGCTTGTTCACCAGCGCTTCCCAGCCTAGGTCATTAACCCAATCATTGAGTGCATCAGGGCTTAAGCCGTCTTTCTTATAATCGTGAAATTGATATTCAATACCTTCCGCCTCAAGCCACTTTCGTGCTTTCTTGATGGTATCGCAATTTTTAATGCCAAACATAGTGATCATAATTGCCCTTAAAGCGCTGGTTGCGCGGCTTAAGATGAAAATTGGGCCGCTATCTTAGCAAAAAGCCTACGATTTTTCACATATTGTCTATTGAATGATGCCTATCAAAGAAATTAGACTATATTTATGCTCGAATAGAATTTAACTTAAATCAGAGGATTAACCAGCTAGATGCGTAAAGTTGTACTGATATTATTGTGTATCGCATTATTTTCATTTTGCCCTAGTGAGCATGACTATCCTTTGATTGACTCGATCACGACGGGTCAAGTATTAAATGATGTTAAAAGAATCTTTAACCCTTCTAAGCATGAGGATACGCACAATTTTGATGAGGATGACTCTGGGTATCAGGTGACTCTGACAAAGTTTATTGAGAGTGCGACGCAAACGTTTCTTCAAATTACGACCAAAAATGAAGCAGGCCTTAAGGGGGAGGTTCTTGAATCCCCTCTTAAAGATCAACAGAACCTCGATTTGTCTTTACCTTTAGAGAGTGTGTCTAATGAGCAACTCAGTGGTATGGATGCGGACCATGAGAAGCGTCTTCCTGATCTATTCTCACCGGTCGAATCTAAAGAGAAAGCATCGCGGGCTTCTATTGGTGGTCGTCTTTTAATGGATGAAAATAATCCCAATTACACGATGGATGCGGTATTAGGTGCGGAAGTATCCTTAGAGCTTAAAACACACTAGCCTGCTTCAAAGTCGATTCGGCTGCTGTAAGCACAGAGCCATCCATTGTTCGATTCCGGCCGTACGAAACTTCTGCTTATGCAAAATGAAGTAAAACTGACGTTGAAAGTCCCTCTGTGGCACCGGTAAGCGGATCAAACTACCGCGATTGAAGGCATCTTCTAACGTTATCTGAGATAAGCAGCCTAGGCCTAAGTTGGCTTCTACCGCACGCTTAATCGCCTCGGTATGCTGTAACTCGTGCGCGACCTGTAAATCTGGCAAGATGCCGTGCATTGCTCTTTCAAAGGCTTGGCGAGTTCCAGAACCTGCTTCTCGTAAAATCCACTGGGCCTGTAATAAATCCTGATCTGTGATAGTCGCTTTCTTTGCGAGTGGATGCTCTGGACTGCAAAAAACAGCCAGTTCATCATCGCGCCAAGGAAGAACATCCAAATCGGAGTGTTGCAGCTCTCCTTCGATCAACCCGATATCCAGATCAAAATTAAGTACTTTCTGGCTGATGCTTGCGGTATTAGCGACTTCTAAAGTGATATTGGCATTAGGTTGCTGGCGCATCATCTCAGCCATAATGTTAACGGCTAAGTAGTTACCAATCGACAGCGTGGCGCCGACTTTTAAATGCCCGGCATCGGCATGTTTCAATAGCGTTTGTTCTAGATCTGCGGCTTGGGCTAATAGACCTTCAGCCTTAGGGCGAATTAAGCGGCCTTGTTCATTTAGCTGTAAACGTTTCCCGATACGGTCAAAGAGCTGTACATCAAACTGTTGCTCCATTTCTTTTAAGGCAGAACTCGCAGCACTTTGAGATAGGTTAAGTGCTTGCGCGGCTTTACTCACATTTTGCTGGTGGGCAATGGCAAGGAAGACTTCAAGCTGACGTAAGGTATAGCGCATAGTTGGTCAGTGTCTATGTAGTTATATTAATAAAATCGATAAGCGTAATAGATATAATCTGTTTTTCTGATTAATAAGTCTAGGCTATTCTGAACTCAGTTAATTATTTAGTACAAAAATTCAGCATAGAATAAATATCGAGGTTAGCCGTGAGTAAGATGATTCGTGAGACAGTAACTAAAGTTCATCATTGGAACGATACACTTTTTAGCTTCAATACAACCCGTAATCAGGGGCTGCGTTTCAAGAATGGTCACTTTACTATGATTGGCTTAGAAATTAATAATAAGCCGCTATTGAGAGCTTACAGCATAGCCAGTGCAAATTACGAAGAAGAAATGGAATTCTTCAGCATTAAAGTACAAGATGGTCCGTTAACACAGCATCTACAAAATCTAAAAGTAGGTGACGAAATATTGGTTGGGACTAAGCCTGTAGGAACCTTAATTGCTGACCATCTTTTGCCAGGTAAGAATCTCTATCTATTGAGCACAGGCACAGGGTTAGCGCCTTTTATGAGTATTATTAAAGACCCTGAAATCTATGAACAGTATGATAATGTTATTTTGACTCACGGTGTCCGCGAAGTCTCTGAATTAGCGTATCAGCACTTCATTGAAGAAGAATTGCCGAATAATGAATATTTTGGTGATGTCGTCCGTCAGAAACTGAAATATTACCCAACGGTCACCCGAGAAGAGTTTCGTAATCAGGGGCGATTAACGGACTTAATGGAAAGTGGCAAGCTGTTCTCTGACCTAGGGTTACCAGAAATTAATTTAGACAATGACCGCTTTATGCTTTGCGGCAGTCCAAGCATGCTGAAAGATTTCTGCAAAATCTTGGATGATCGTGGCTTCGAAGAAGCCCGTCAGGGTGAGCAAGGCCACTATGTTATCGAGCGCGCTTTCGTAGAGAAGTAAGGCATAGATAATTAAATACAGCAGCAATTAACCATAGTATTTGAATGGTTAATTGCTACTGATCTCTCCCTGTATCCAACCGGCAAAGAATGTCGGAATTCAACCTAGCCAAATCCCTTCGTTTTATTGCACACTAAGTTCAGAAAAATAATATTTAGTTTGTAGGGACGTTTCATGAAATCCGTTATTACCGCATTACTCGCGATCGCACTTTTGGCTTCCATGTATGGAGGTCGGCATTACATGGGCTTTGTCGATCTTGATCTGGAGACGGCTAAGTCTCGTTATGCTAATGAAGAATCTGAATTTATTCAGCTTGAGGGTCTGCAGCAAGGAATCAATTTACATTATCGTGATGAAGGGGATGCAGAGAAGCCGGTACTGATATTGCTGCACGGTATTATGGCCAGTCTGCATACTTGGGATGGTTGGGTTGATACTTTAAAAAATGATTTCCGCATCATTCGCCTTGATATTCCGGGTTTTGGTTTAACCGGACCTTATGCGGATGGCATTTATAATATCGAGCGCTCTGTCGATATGATAGAACAGTTAACGAATAAATTAGATATTGAATCATTTTTCTTAGCGGGTAATTCAATGGGGGGTTATATTTCTTGGAATTATGCCGCTGCACATCCTGATAAAGTGAAACGCTTGGTTTTATTAGATGCCGCAGGGTATCCATTTAAACCGCCGATGATGTTGGAGTTACTACGTACCCCAATTTTGAAAGATAGCATGGCTTATATGACTCCGCGTTTCATCGTCACTCAAACGTTAAATGAAGTGTATGGTGATGCGACAAAAGTAAATGATGTCATTGTCGATCGTTATCATCAGCTGATGTTACGAGAGGGTAATCGTACTGCTGTTGTTGATGTGTTTGCTAGTATTGCTCATGTTGAAAATGACAAAGTTAAGCTGCTTAAACTGCCTACTTTGATTCAATGGGGTGAAGCGGATGAGTGGATTCCTCTGGCCAATGCGTCTAAATTTGCAACTGATATCGAGGATGCAAAAACCATCATATACCCTGGGGTTGGTCATATCCCAATGGAAGAAATTCCACAGCAATCTGCTAATGATGCAAAAGATTTTCTATTATCACTTATTGAAGAGCCACAAGCGATAAAGCCACTTATGGTTACTCCAGTTTCAACGGAGAATTTGCTTTAGGTTGAGTGCAATGAACCTCTACTTCCCAAGGGGCGTAGAGGTTAACAAAGGATAATGCGGGAATAATAATATCGACCACGCTATCGACTATGGCAGAGGTGAGCCCTTCCTTAGCGCCATATTCTACGGTCACTCTTTGCCAAGGCTGAGCGAGACACTCTTTATATAGATTGACGGGCTGACTAATTTCAACCATGCCATTGAGCGTCGTATTATGCCATTTAGAGATGGTTTTATCTGATGTTATGCGTTTAGCAGAAATGTCTTGAGTGAAATGCATTGTGCTGCACGCACTGGTCAAGATAAGACAAGCAATAGGCAGAATTTTAAACATACCGAGTTTGTTATACATCATAGTTCACCGGCTCTTCGCACCAAACCTTGGCGGTTGACGGCCTATAAATAAATAAGGTGAAAACGCCTCTTATCCAGTCGGAAACGGTAACGATCGATTGCATTTGTTCGACTCTGCGATCACCACACACTTCACTGGTATTAATCTCGTGTTCTCCCTTGAAACCCCAGAAGTAATAATCCTTACTATCGCTGTAATCAGGATTACGTGTTTCTTTCGCTCCGCCATAGGGACGCATAGTCACACTAGAGCAAGCTGTCAAAAACGATAATACGAGTATTAGGCTGGTGGTCTTGCTCAAGAATAATTTGTAGATAAGTGAAAACATTCATTCTTCTCAAGTAATATTAATTGTTATTAGTAAATTGAGTATTAAACTGGATGGTAAAGCAAGTCCCACCTAATGAAGAGTCTGCTATATGAAGGTGAGCCTGATACGCTTGTAAAATTTCTTTTACCAATGCTAGGCCCATACCTTGCCCAACTTCCATAGAATCTAGTCTGACTCCACGGGTGAGTATGCTTTCTCGTTGATCTTTAGGAATACCTGAACCATCGTCATGAACTTCAATAATCAAAATATTGTTCGTCGAGTTGATAGCAATACTAATCGACTTTTTACCATACTTACAAGCATTATCAATGAGGTTAGCCAGTACCTCAAATAAATCATTTTCATCACCATGGAAGTGGCACTCTATCGGAATGTCGAGTTTAATCGTGAGTGCTTTTTCGCTATAAACTTTTTGCATCGCGTCGGTAATTGATTTAACCATAGGCTTAATGGGTATTCGATTAATGTATAAGCCTTGAAAGCCATTGACTGCACGTTGAAGCTGATAGCGAATAGTATTAGTCATTTTATCGAGCTGAGTCTCTAGCTCATTCTTTTCGGTTAAACCTATTTTATCTTGGTGAACTATTCCAGTCATAATACTAATAGGGGTTTTGAGGCTATGAGATAAATCCGCGAGAGAATTTCTATAGCGCTCACGCTGACTCTGCTCTACCTCTAATAAGTGGTTTAAATTTTTTGTCAGAGGCTGTAGCTCTTTAGGATAAGACCCTGAAAGCTGAGTATTTTCGCCTCCTTGAATTTTCTTAAGGTCATTGATAACACGGTTGAGTGGGTTTAAACCCCAGCGCAAAATGATCAGCTGCATGATTAATAGAAAGCTGGCGGCTGAGCCTAGTGAGATCAATAATGTTTTTTTATAATTATTTAGATCTTCATTTATGGTTTTCATATCCGCCATAAGTAAAAGGTTAAATTGACTATGCCTGCTTTCACCCCAACTAACGCCATAGCGGGCGATGAAAAGCTCTTCTTCACCATTATTGGCTAAACTGTATTGCCAATTACCAACGGTTATTTCATTCGGTGTGAAATTAGGTAGGTCAATTGCAGATATCGAAGACCAGATACGTTGATGCTGACTGTCTAAAATAATGGAGTATAAGCCGGAATCTTTATCATTAAAATGCTGGTCGGGTAGTAGGCGAGGCACTAATAATTGATTATCTTGATACTCGATTTGGGCTAATAGATTATAGCTATGAACTTTCAGCTGTTCCTTTAAAGCGTTAATTTGCACAAGGGAGTACGACTTTTGCAACAGTATTCCCCCTGTCATCGCCAAGGCAAAAAGCATGATCAAGGTCATTACGAATAAGCGTATGTGCAGGGAGTTAAACATTAGTTATAGCTTGTCATTTAACTGATATCCACGGCCGCGTAATGTAACAATGGGATTGGTGCCATTAATTGCAGAGAATTTTTTACGTAATCTGGCGACTAATACTTCAACCACATTACTATCTCGATCAAAATCTTGATCATATAAATAATCGGTCAATCGAGTTTTTGAAATGACCTCTGTCGGCCGCCGCATCATGAATTCAAGTATCTTATATTCAAAAGCAGTGAGATCTACCAGGGTTCCAGCCAGTGAGACACTTTGGCTGTCGATATCGAGAGAAATTTCCCCCAAGGACAGTTGCGCACTATGGCCAGTTACCCGCCTAAGTAATGCACGGCTGCGAGCCACTAGCTCTTTAATATGGAATGGCTTTTCCATATAGTCATCGGCCCCTGCTTCTAAGCCTTCTACTTTAGCCTTCCAACCACCTCTCGCCGTTAATATGATAATTGGAAACTGGCAGCCATTTTCTCTTAAGCGCTTAATTAACTCCAACCCATCGAGCTTAGGTAGGCCGAGATCAATAATGGCCAAGTCATAGCTAAACTCACTGGCTTGATAAAGTCCTTCTAAGCCATCATCAGCTTTTTGGCACTGGTAACCCTCAGAGGTTAAACCCGAATAGAGCTGCTGCTGTAAGTTAACATCATCTTCTACGATAAGAATTTTCATTTCTGGCCCTCTGTAGGTTCTTCCGTGATATCAGCCGGAATAAAGGGTAACGCTGTGAAGGCATTAATATAATGATGCGTTATTTTTCCCGAATTCGAGAGTAGTTTTATCTTATAAAAAGGGGGAGGGCCGGTAAGGAATTGTGCTCGCAAGATTTTTCCAGGGTGGTATTCAAGTATTACCGCTGTTGCCTGCTTGGCTGGAATGAGGGTTTTTTCGTAGATAGATGGGGTACTGGTCTCATCAGTGTCCTGATATTGCTCTTGTATTTCATCTTCCATCCACTGGGTGAAAGGAGCAAAAATACTTTCTACCCATTGAGTGGAAGGAGATATCTTTTTTTCAATCCAGCCTTCTTCAACCATCTGTTGTTGGTTGTTATCTACTTCATTTGCAGAGGTGTTTGCTTCTTCTATTGCAAAACACTCTACGGCAAAGAGTAGGGAGCTGAGTGTAAATATAAGGGCTGTTTTAATCCACCCTCGTCGATTGTTCAAAGCAATTTAGCCTACGATGTTAACGATTGAACGAATATTTAAATAGGATTATAGCAAGACTAGCTGAATCTAAGCTGAATGAATATAGCTAAATTTTGACCTTTTCGTTCAGTTTAGGTTCAGCTAACACGCCTATACTGGTTGCCATAGAAAATGAAATACCAATAAATAATTCATACACCAATAGGAAGGTACTTATGAATACGGCTTATTATGAAATGTTATTGCTTCTTCAGCAGCAAATTAGCCAGAGAGTTCGCTTGCAGAAAGAAAAGGCTATTGGAGACAGTCGAAAGTAGTGTGCTACTTTTGCTCTGTGCTGACTTTGCAATAATTATATACCCAGAAATGTGAATAGAGATCGATTATGTTAAGAGTATTTTTAACCTCGATAGTATTAATGTGTGCGAGCTGTGCTCGCCTTGATCATGTGCAAATAAGTGATATTGATCAAAGTCAGGGCCCATTGAAAGCTATATCGGTGAAGGTGAGTAATGTGGGTTTTGATGCCGCTGCGACGACGGCCATTGCTGCTGATCTGGCAAGCTCAGAAAGTGCCCGAGATAATTTAGGCGATTTAGCAGCCATTTTGGCTATGTTTAATATGGGACCCAGAACTGGCAACCCAGTATATAACGATCGCTACGCAGAAGGACTGTTACAGCAGCTTAAGCAGCAATGTGAAAGTGGAAAAATAACGGCGATACGCAATATTCGTGAAGCAAAATCCTATGGCACCATTTCTGGTGAGATAGTTCGTATTGATGCTGATTGTATAATTTAACAGGGGAAATAGGATGAAAAAGTTAATTGGGTGCATGGCGGCGTTTATCGTAAGTAATACTTTGGTTGGCTGCGTTAGCCTAAATTCAGTTTCGTTAACACAACTACCAGAAAAGCGAGAGCATCTTGTAAGTGCGAGTGCTTCTGATCTGGTTTTCTTAGGCTTCACTAGTCAAAATGACTTTGTCGATGAAGCGGTTACCGCGCTTAAAAGTAAGTGTGTGGGTGGAAAGTTGACAGGAATTTTAACCAAGCACCAGACGACCGCCTATGTATTGGTATTTAAACGAGAAGTTATTGCTAGCGGCTATTGCAATACGGCGGCGGGATAAATATGAAAGTATTATTATTGCTACCCTTTATGTTATTAGCGGGCTGTACTCATAGTATTCATATGGTCCATAGCGACGGTTTTACTGAACGTCTGCAAGAAATCACAAAAGCGCGCTATGTTGAAGTCGAAACAACTCAAGATGTTGTCTTTTTCTTTGCCTTTGATACCGATTATGTTGACGAAGCTAAAACCAAATTAGAACAAGCTTGTCCGGGTCGGTTGTCCGCAGTCAGTACACAATATTCAACGTCGCACGGATTCTTCCATTGGACAAATAAGATATTAATGAAAGGCATGTGCAGTTAGTTTTATAAGGAACGCTTTGGGTCAACAAGGATGTTGGCAAAGATAAGTCCTGCGACGAGAGACATGAGAATTAAAAAGGACTGACTTCCAATCTGTTCTATATGCAAAATCTCTTGCCCAGAAATCATCGTATTTAGTCCCATGTAGATCTTACTGCCAGGGACCAATACCACAATCCCCTGTAATAAAACAATCGCTGCGGGGGCTTTTAGCCAGCGAGCATAAAGGTTGGCATAAACTCCTAAGAATAATGCAGCAAAGAAGGTTCCTAGTGCGATACCAAAATATGCGGAAGCGAATACGCTAATACCGTGACCAAGAAAACCCGCTATGATTCCCCAAGGGGTATCTTTTAAACGAATCTTAAACATCACCATTAAGCAAAAAGACAGTACTAATACCGCCAGCCAGCCACTCCAGGTGGGGAGTGCTGGAGCACTTTGAGTAGTGGTCGTTCCCCAAAGAACATTCGCGATGGCAAAGCCTAGAAAAGCGCCGAAATAAAGTTTAAATAAAACCATAATGGCATCCATAACCCGTGCGGTGCCAGATACTAGATCCCGAGCGGCGAGTTCAGAAAGGCCTACTGTTAAAGCAAGCCCTGGAATAAATACAATGATGCTGGCCAATACGACAAGAGGCATATTAATGCTTGGTTCGATAAAACTAATCGCTGATGCACAAAAAGCAGCGCTTAAAGCAGCCAATGGCTCTAGGGCGGAGAGAATTCGTTGAGATCGCTCTGCCCAAAAAACTAAAGCATAAATTCCAAAGCCTAATAAGCATGAAGCGATAACATCGGCCCAGCTGGTTCCCATAAGCATGCTAAAAGCAGCGCTAGCCAAACCAAATGCGATAAAGATCATCCACTGCGGATAAGGGTGGGGCTTATGGGTAATGTCTTCAAGACGAATCAGTGCTTCATCAAGATCGCGCTGGCCTGAACACAGCTCTTCTACTAGTTCATCAGTACGGGCTAATAAGCCTAGATCTAATTCTCCTGGTTGCATGCGAGCAATATAGCTGTGCTCTTGGTTTTCTCTGTCGCCTTTGGGCCAGAATACGCACGTGATCGCTGTTGGACTGATTAAGAATGAACCCTCAAGTTCTAAGGCATCACTAATCTTAATTAAGTGGGCTTCTAATTGATAAGCTGGGGTACCACACTGATGTAAGGTTTTAGCGAGACGAATTAAGAATCTGCGTCTTTTCTTAAATAGATCTGAAGGCATAGCAATTATTTCAGTGGTTATTAAAATAAAAAAGCCTGTTAAAAAAACAGGCCAGTTTCGAGTTGCGCTTCGTCAGTCATCATATCTTTATGCCAAGGTGGATCGAAGACCAGATTAACTTTTACCGAATTAACATTTGGCACTTTGGCGACTCGGTATTCAACATCACTGATTAATACGGGCCCCATTCCACAAGTTGGAGCGGTTAACGTCATGCGAATAATAACGTCTTTATCGTCAATATCGACACCGTATATTAAGCCCAAATCAAGTAGATTAACTGGAATCTCTGGATCAAAGATAGTCCGTAAGGCTTGGCGGATCTGATCTTCATGAACTAAGCCATCTCCTTTATCTTCAAAGACGATTTCTTCAGACTCTAAGCCAAGTGCTGCCGCATCCGTGCCATCAACACGTACCATATTACCGTTAACGGTGAGGGTATAGTTTCCCCCTAATGCTTGATTAATAGTAACAAAGGTACCTGCTGGAATCGTCGTTGGTTGACCACTCGGTACTCGGCGGGCTGGACACTCTTGTTGAGCAACCACCATGCGTTTTTCCATGAGATCGCTCCTAAACTGAAAATGATTCGCCGCAACCACAAAGGTCTTTGGCATTGGGATTATTAAACTTGATGGTGCTATTGAGGCCTTCCGTCGTATAGTCGACTTCTGTGCCTTTAACCATGGCTAAGTATTCAGTTGGAACATACAGTGCGATATCTTCGGCAACCTGAAAGCAGGTATCGTGATCGAGGGGGGTCGTCACAAATTCGATGTCGTATTTGAAACCTGAACAGCCGCTTTTTTTCACTCCAATACGAACGCCGATGGCGTCAGAATTTGCTAATAGCTTACGCACATGAATCATGGCTGCTTCGGTCATACTGACTTGCTGGCTTTCTTGATTATTTGCTGCACTTGGATCAAAGGTTTCAATTGTCATAAATTTCTCTTAAGTTAAAAAGGTTAATGTCTCGTTAGAGTAAAAACATTTTTACTTTTTCAATTCCTTTAAACAGGGCATCAACTTCTTCTAGCGTATTGTAGAAGGTGAATGATGCTCGTACCGTACCTGGAATCTCAAACTGCTCCATGACGGGCATGGCGCAATGATGACCCGTACGCACGGCAATACCTTGCTGATCTAATAATGTGCCGACATCGTGTGGATGAGCACCTTCAATTAAAAAGCTAAAGACGCTGGCTTTATTATCACTGGTACCAATTAAACGCAGACCATCTGTTTGGGCTGCTAATTCATTTGCGCGAGCGAGTAGTGCATCTTCGTGCTTAGCTAAAGCAATGCGATCGAGGCTATTTAAATAGTCGATGGCTGCGGCCATGCCAATTGCGCCAGCAATATTCGGTGTACCTGCTTCAAACTTATAAGGCAAAACGTTGTAGGTAGTTTTATCAAAACTAACATGCAAAATCATTTCGCCGCCACCTTGATAAGGAGGCATGGCATTTAATAATGCTTCTTTACCGTATAGCACCCCTAAGCCTGTCGGTCCAAACAGCTTATGACCAGAGAAAGCGTAGAAGTCACAATCTAATGCTTGTACATCGATGTCCCAATGGGCAACGGCTTGGGCGCCGTCGATTAGCGTCTTAGCACCGACCTTGTGGGCTTCACGAATGATGTCTTCTACAGGATTTAACGTTCCCAAAGCATTGGAAACATGTACTACAGCAACAAATTTAGTTTTATCACTGAGCAGCTTTAAATAACCGTCATAATCCAGCGAGCCATCTTCTAATACAGGAATAACTTTTAAGGTAGCGCCCGTTTGTTCGCATACCATTTGCCAAGGAACAATGTTGGAGTGGTGTTCCATGCCGGAGATAATGATTTCATCGCCAGCTTTAACATTAGAACGAACCCAAGTTTGTGCGACTAGATTGATAGACTCTGTGGTGCCGCGAGTCCAGATGATCTCTTCACTTTTTTCAGCATTGAGAAACTTCTGCAAAGTGATACGAGCATCTTCAAACATCTGTGTGGCTTGATCACTTAATGTATGAGCGCCGCGATGCACGTTTGAATTCGTGGTGCGGTAATAGTTAGCAATGGCATCGATAACCACTTGGGGTTTTTGCGTGGTGGCACCGTTGTCTAAATAGACTAATGGTTTGCCATTAACGTCCTGATGTAATATCGGGAAGTCAGCGCGAATTTTTTCGATGTCCATGATTTTGCTATCGCTCATACTTAACTCACTACCTTTAATGTATCGCCAATTATTTTAATGTGACAATTAACCAATGTGCTTCATTAATTCTTCGTCACGACCAAAGCGCTGGGCTAGGATTGGGCGGATTAAATTACGAATGGCATCAAGTTCAAGGTTTTCTAATAATTCATTAATAAAACCAAAGCTCAGCATAACGTCGGCTTCTGCTGCACTAATACCGCGAGACTGTAAATAGAAACGTGCTTGCTCATCTAATTGAGCAATCGTTGCACCGTGTGCACAGCGTACATCGTCAGCATAGATTTCTAGCTCTGGCTTGGTATTAATCGTTGCATCGTTAGACAGTAATAAATTCTTATTACTTAATTCAGCCAGTGTTTTTTGAGCATCGGGATGAATATGAATGCGGCCGTTAAATACCGCTTTTGATTTATCGGCCATGATGCCGCGGAATACTTCACTGGTGGTACAGTTAGCAACCTTATGTTCTATATTGCTGTGGAAATCAATCAGTTGTTTATTCTGTGGAAGATATACACCGACTAACTCACAGTGGCTTCCGCCCACATTATGGTTCACATTGATATCGTTACGCACAATCTTAGCCCCTAGGCCAAGTTGAAAGCTGTCATAGTTAGCATCACGATCGAGATCAATGTGCACACCACCAATCTGAATGCTGCCCTCTTGTATTAGCTGTAAACGATAATGATTCAAGCGGGCGTTAGCACCGACTTTCGCTTCAGTAATGGCATTTACAAAACAGTTTTGCTCGTCGTCCGTACTAGCAAAGTGTTCAACCACAGTCGCTTGGGCGCCCGTTTCTAAAACGATTAGCAAGCGAGCTGGCACAGTAAAGGCTTTCGCTTGAGGCGTCGTAATATGAGTAATTTGAATGTTGGTTTTCAATTGCTCATTTTTGCCAACATGGACTAAAACACCGTCAGTGGTAATGGCATTATTTAATGCGCCAAAAACGTGTTTTTCTTGTTCAATTGCAGAACCTAAGTTGTCAGCGATAATACTTTTTTGAGCATCGTCTGCCTGGCTAAAACGAACAACGTTTTTATGTTCTGTATTAGAAGAAAGCTCTTTAGAGTACTGGCCATTAACAAAGACTAAGCGCTGAGCATCTAATGCAGGGATTGTCGCCAGGCCATCAAGACCAGCAGCGCCATGAGTTTCAGCTAAGCGACCATAACCTTCTTCATTAGACGTCAGGTTAAATAGTGACGTATATTTCCACGCTTCAGTTTTACGTGTAGGAATCTCTTGTGCTAAGAAGCTATCTGCACCGCTTGAATTTAACGCTGTGACTGCTGAAAGTGGTGAGTTCGCCTCATCATTAACTGCTAATAAGCCATTATGGAAATCAGTCATTAGGCAGCTCCGTTCTCAGCAGCGTCTTCTAACCAGCCATAACCTTTTTCTTCTAGCTCTAGGGCTAATTCTTTGCCACCGGATTTAACAATTTTACCATCGGCTAAGACGTGAACGTAATCAGGAACAATGTAGTCTAATAGACGCTGGTAGTGAGTTACGATGATGAAACTTCTATTTGGATCACGCAAGCTATTGACGCCTTCTGCAACGACTTGCAATGCATCGATATCGAGACCTGAATCTGTTTCATCTAGGATGCAGATTTTGGGCTCAAGCAACATCATTTGCATGATTTCGTTACGCTTCTTTTCGCCACCAGAGAAACCTTCGTTAACTCCACGCTTTAAGAAGCTTTGATCTAGGTTTACCAGTTTACATTTAGCGCGAGCAAGCTTTAGGAAGCTAACAGAATCAAGTGGGTCTTTACCTTGTGCTGCGCGAACAGAATCAACAGACGCTTTTAAAAATTCCAGGTTAGAAACCCCTGGGATTTCTACTGGGTATTGAAAGGCTAAGAACAAACCTAGGCGTGCACGTTCTTCTGGATCTAGGTCTAACAGATCAGTACCTTCTAGCTCTGCAGTGCCTCCAGTCACTTCATAGCCTTCACGGCCAGAAAGGACATTACCTAGGGTACTTTTACCCGCACCGTTTGGGCCCATGATCGCGTGAATTTCCCCGGGCTTAATGTCTAGGTTCAAACCTTTTAGAATGTTTTTATCTTCAACGTTGGCTTTTAAATCTTTGATCGTTAACATTTTGGTACTTTCCTAAAATTTTTAAATTCTGTTTTGTGGTAGCCGTTTATGGTTTATATCTTTTGTAATAACAGTGCGAAAAAAAAGCGCAAGATAGATATAATAAAACCACATCCCTGTACGGCTGCCTGGCCATCCATGGCCAGTCGTAATTCGGCAAACAAAGCGAAGCTTTGTAGCTCTTGCCGAATTACCCTACTGATCCTTCAAGCGAAACTTCTAATAACTTGCCTGCTTCAACGGCGAATTCCATTGGCAGCTCTTTAAATACTTCTTTACAGAACCCATTCACAATCATAGAAACGGCTTTTTCAGTATCGATGCCGCGTTGCTGGCATAAGAACAATTGTTCGTCAGAAACTTTTGACGTTGTCGCCTCGTGCTCAACTATAGCGCTTGGGTTTTTACTTTCGATATAGGGGAAAGTATGGGCGCCACATTTATCACCAATTAATAGTGAGTCACACTGGGTATAGTTACGCGCGCCTTTTGCACCTGGGCCCATGCGAACTAAGCCGCGATAAGAGTTTTGGCTCTTACCGGCTGAAATACCTTTGGTGATGATGGTCGACTTGGTATTTTTACCTAAGTGAATCATCTTGGTTCCGGTATCGGCTTCTTGGAAATTATTCGTTAAGGCAACACTGTAGAATTCACCCACAGAGTTATCGCCTTTAAGAATACAGCTAGGGTATTTCCAAGTAATGGCAGACCCTGTTTCTACTTGAGTCCAAGATACTTTGGCATTGGTATGGGCAACAGCACGCTTGGTTACGAAGTTGTAGATGCCGCCTTTACCTTCGCTATCCCCTGGGTACCAGTTTTGTACTGTGGAGTACTTAATTTCTGCATCGTCATGGGCAACTAATTCAACAACCGCGGCGTGAAGCTGATTCTCATCACGCATCGGTGCAGTACAGCCTTCTAAATAACTAACGTGTGAAGCTTCGTCGGCGATGATAAGCGTACGTTCGAACTGACCGGTTTTTTCTTCGTTAATACGAAAGTAAGTCGACAGCTCCATTGGGCAGCGAACACCTTTAGGAATGTAGACAAAAGAACCATCACTGAAAACCGCTGAGTTAAGCGCAGCGTAATAGTTGTCTTTTTGAGGAACGACGGTGCCCATATATTTTTGAACAAGTTCAGGGTGTTCGTGAACCGCTTCTGAAATGGGCATAAAGATCACGCCAGATTCCGCTAGAGTTTCACGAAAGGTCGTGCCTAACGATACAGAGTCAAAAACTACGTCAACAGCAACGCCCGCCAGTGCAGCTTGTTCATGCACGGGAATGCCAAGCTTCTCATAGGTCGCCAATAATTCAGGATCAACTTCATCCAAACTTTGTGGACGATCTTCCATACTCTTAGGTTCTGAATAATAAGAGACGTCTTGGAAGTCGATATCAAGATGTTGAACTTGCGCCCAGTTTGGCGGAGTCATTTCTTTCCAAGCGTTAAAAGCTTTTAAGCGCCATTCCAATAACCATTCAGGCTCGCCTTTTTTCTTGGAAATAAAGCGGACGGTATCTTCGTTTAAGCCCGGAGCTAGAGTTTCAGATTCTACATCGGTAATAAAACCCGCTTCGTATTCTCTGCCTATCTGGCGATCGATTTCTGCGTTATCAGTCATAGTGAACGACTCTCATCTTTACGTCATCTGTGGCCATGGGGAGGCACTATTTATTCAATGGGCTGATAAATAGTGGCCGGCCGGAATCTTGGTTTGTAATACCATACTAATTTGGTAGGGTATTATAATCAATACCAAACTGGTATTGATTGCTGAATTATGGGCGCGTATTCTATCAAAGTGGGCAGTTTATGACCAATAAAATTGATACTTTTACCCTAGATAAGAATGGCTCTTATTTGATGGCTGGAAAGTACGTATTTAGAATTAAGCCAAAGACTCTGATAGGATGAAAAGCATGAAGTTGAGTGAATTGATCAGATGTTAAGAATTGGTAAGTTAACCGATTATGGTTTGGTGGTCTTGAACCAGCTGGCGTTAGTGGGTGCGGTAAAGCAATCGACCGATGATATTGCGCAAGCAACGGGGCTCACTGTGCCGACGGTGCGCAAGGTGATGAAGGCGATCGTTGATGCGGGCCTTGTCATCGCCCAACGTGGCTCAAAAGGGGGTTATCGTATTGCGGTTGCACCTGCTCAAATTAGTGTATTGGATGTCGTGCAGGCATTCGAAGGCCCGATTTCATTAACGGAATGCAGTGCTGACGATAATCAGTGTGAAATTACCGAATCGTGTTCATTATCCAGTAACTGGACAGGAATCAATGACCTTCTATTAAGAGTATTGCGAGACATCACTCTTGATGACATTCGTCACCCTGAAGTTCAGGATACCCTTCATCACCAAATCGTTGATCAATTACAACGCATTCAGCTGGTAAACCTATAATTTAACCGATTATTACTCGTTAATTGGATACTCCAATTTGGTTGGGTGTGACTGATATGTACTCATGAATGTGCACTAGTCGACAAAAATATTAAGAACGAACATTTCAGCTTAAATAATGAGAACTAGGTTCTATTAACACTTGCTCATTAAGCGCATTATCATCACATATTCGCCAACCTTGAGACGATTATGTATCGCATAGTATTATCACTCATTACCGCTTTAACCTTTTCAATTAGTCTGTCTAGTCATGCTGCTGAGGCTGAGTTGCAGGGCTATGGTGCATTCAGCAACTTAAACAAAGATTGGATGCTGATGGCTCTTTATAGTGATATTGCTGATGATACTCAATCAACTAAGCCTCAGCGATTAGAAATTAAAATTGCGACCAAAAAGTTCAGCCCTCGTCGATTTCGTTCGCTTTGGTTAGAAACCTTTGCGGTTGAGCACGGCACAGATAAAGTCGAAGCAATGCAGGGTGACTTACAAAAATTCTTTAACATCGTTCAGGGCCCACTGAAAAAAGGGGATACCTTGATTATCGAACGTAGTGAGTTCGGCGCTGATATTAAAATCAATTATCATACACTTGCTCTGATTTCCGATGATTTCTTAGATGCTATGGTTCAGAGCTTGGTCGGTAAACATCCGCCAACACAAGCATTGAAAGCAGGATTGACGGGACAGGCAAGTTTACGTGAGCAAACTAACTTGGGCATTCGCTTTGATCGCTTAGAACCTACACTTCCTCGTATCGCTGAGATTTCTCGCTGGGGCAAGCGAATCCTTGCCAGTAAGTAGTACTTGTTCTTTTCTACCTCATATCGATGAGTCTTCAGGTATAATTCGCTAAATTTTTATCGAAATAATTGCTTAGAGGCTTTTTAGATTCATGTCTGATGACTATCTTGACCGTTTTGGTGGCATTGGCCGTTTGTATGGCGTTGAAGGTTTAGAGCGCCTACGTAATGCTCACGTCTGTATTATTGGCATTGGTGGTGTTGGCTCATGGGCGGCGGAAGCCATTGCCCGCAGTGGAGTTGGGGCGATTACCCTGATTGATATGGATGATCTTTGTATTACCAATATTAATCGTCAACTACCCGCCATGGATGGTAATACCGGTAAGCTTAAGATCGAAGCCATGGCCGAGCGTTTAAAGGCGATTAATCCTGATTGTAAAATTACCTGTCAAATGGATTATGTCACCAGTAAAAACATGCGCGAGCTGGTTCATACTGGCTTTTCCTACGTGATTGACTGCATCGATAGTGCAAACAGTAAGGCCGCACTAATTGCTCATTGTCATATCAATAAAATACGTATTGTAGTGACGGGGGCAGCGGGCGGACAGATAGATCCAACGCAAATTAAAATAATCGATGTGAATAAGTGCGCTCACGACCCTTTGATTTCAAAAGTACGCTCTATTTTACGCAAAGACTTCAGCTTCTCTCGTAATGCCAAACGTTACTATTCTATTCCTTGTGTCTATTCCACCGAGCAAATGACCTACCCTCAAGCGGATGGCAGTGTATGTCGGATGAAAACCAATGATGATTCCAGTACTCGCTTAGATTGTGAATCAGGGTTTGGCTCGGCGACAATGGTAACGGGGACTTTTGCTTTTATTGCGGCTTCTCGAGTTGTGAAACGCATCGCAGAAGGCGCAGGAAAAAAGTCTTAAAAAGGGATAACATGTCGAGCTATAATAAAAACAGTTAAGTGATTGAGGGTAGAGTGATGGCAGATCCAAGGTACGATATTTATTTCCGAGGTGAAATTTTACCCGGGGCTGAAGAGGCCAAGGTGAAAGCTGCGATTGCGAAAATCTTTAAAGCCGATGATGCTAAATTAGCGCTGCTATTCTCTGGAAAAGTTAATACGATCAAAAAAGCGGTGGATAAGACCACTGCTGCTAAGTATCAACAGGCTTTCAAGCAAGCGGGTGCCAAAGCGATTATTACGGCAGCTAAAGGCGAACTTGTGAAAAGTGCCGCTGTAGCTCCTGTAACACAAGCTTCTGAGACTAGCCCTAGCGCTGAGGCAAGCAAGGTAAAAGATTCAGCAGGCAACTGGGATGTATTACCCTCTGGGAGTGACTTATTAAAACCCGATGAGCGCCGAAATATTCCTGATGCGGATATCGATACCAGCGCAATAAAAGTCGTCTCTCCGTTTGCTGAAATCGAAACTGTCGAAAAAGCAGCACCACCGGCACCTGATACTAATCATATTTCAATTGCTGAAGTCGGTGAAGATATGAACCCTGATCGTCCCGCACCGGTGGCTGATTTAGAGTTGGATTTATCAGCATTTACGGTAGCAGAGCCAGGGGCGGTATTGGTTGATAAAAAAGAAAAAGAAATACCTAAGGCGCCAGATACAAATCATATCAAATTAGTCTAAAACTCGTTCAAATCACAGCTATAGTTAAGCTAAAGCTTTGCATTTAAGGTTTTATCTAAAGCATCTCTAATAGAGCGCTTCGGACAAAACTAAATGCATAAGCGGATTAACTTGCTGACCTGATGTGAACGATATGAAAAACAATGTTCTTATAACAGTTTCTTCAAATCTATTACTGCCTTTAATGCTTATCGCTTGCTCCAGCCAGCCGAGATACCAAGATGAGCTTACGACTTATCGCATGGTTGAAGATAAAGTCGCGATCTCTTATCTTGCCCTTGCTTTTCCTGTACATAAACCTCAGCAATTGGCCTTACAGCTGGCGTTAGTTAAGCATAAAACCCAAGCCGCAAATAAAGAGCGCTGGTTATTATTGCATCATGTTCCTTACCAGTGGTTATGGGTTGAGTGGCAAGGGGAGCAGTTGCATTTACTCGCGGCAGGGCCGTTTAACTCAGGCCAGCAAATTGCCGCTAAAAGAAAAATGTTGCAGCAAGGCATGGTTAATCTAACGTCTATGCCAGCCATTGCCTCCACGGTTACTAAAGACCTCGGCTCAAATGCTCTTGCCAAAAGAGAGCCGAATAATGAAGCCTATTCTAATTAAGCCCATCTAGATAACCCGCAGCGTCTTTTAATAAAACCTTGCTGCGGACAAAAATTCCATTTCCTCGTGCGATCTCTCGATCTTCACTATCAAAAACAACCGATTCAACAACCCACTGGCTGCGGTTTTTATTCACAACCCTTCCTACCGCACGCATTTTTCCTGAGCTAACAGGGCGTGTGATATAGGTGGTAAAAGAAGAAGTTAATACAAAGACGTCGTTTTCCAGCGAATTGGCGGCAAAAAATGCGGAGTCATCCAGCACTTTGAAATACACCGAGCCATGAACAGCGCCAGCAGAATGAAAGTAATCAGGGCTTAGTGCAATTTCGATCACCGCTTCACCTTCGGTAACGGTCATTTTAGGAGGATATAGTTTATTAATTGGGGCAGCCTGGTACATAGACTCAAGGCAACGATAATGCTGTTCAGAGGTCATCGTTTAATACTCAATATGTAATCTGTAAATAGGGAGTATTCGATATTAAAGGCTGGAAAAAAGAAGGTAAAGCTCATTGCGAAGTTTTACCTTCTTTGATTTCTATTTATTGTACTCGAGTAATTTTAATTCGGCTCGCCGGTTGATTAAATCGGTGCGCTTGCGTTAGTGATGAGCTTGCTAAGCCGTCATCCATGCTGACGACACCGCTATGGAAAACTACCTTGTTAACATCGTTCTCTCGGCTCGCATTAAACCCTTCACCATTGGCGGCGGGGCCTGGAATACTATCAGAGCTCTCACTATTCTCCTCTGTTCCAGAATCCCAAACAGGGCCGTTATAGGTTTGATATTGATTGACTTCAAGAGACGACAAATCGATATTTTTTTCACCGGTAAAACCATCGTTGGTATTGACCAGCATAGTGATAAGGCTGAGTTTTAAAGTATCAAGTTCATCACCAAGATTTCCTCCTAGGTCATGATCAAAATCGGCTTCAAGGCTTAGGGTAAATGCTTGGCTTGAACCGGGTAAGATAATACTGTCTCCAGACAGGGTATGGAAAACCGAGTTATAGCTTTGAGCTTCCTGCAATAACGTGCTATTTGAACCAGACTCTGCAAGCTCTTCTAAGGCGATACTGGCAGTCGTTCCTTCTGCAAAAAGCGTATAGGAATCATTATGCAGAACTAGTGCTGGAGGAGAGAGAGGTTGAGCATAGGTTAAATTGGTGACTTCAACTTTGAAGATATAATCCAAGCCATTATTGTTCTCTAAATTTGGATTTGAAGCGTTATCGGAATCGCCACCGCAGGCGGTTAATAATACCGAGCCTGCAATAATTGCTGTTGAAAGCAGAGATGTTGTTATATTCATGAAGCTCTCCTTACTTAACCGTAATTGTTATACGGGCAACTGGATTTAACCAACGGTGAGCGCTATTCGCAAGGTCACTAACCCCACCTTCATCATCATTATCCCCTAAAGTATTACGGTGAATATGAACCTTGGTATTACTTTCTGTCGTTGTAACACCAGTGCCCCCGGTGCCACATAAACCTCCAGGGCAACCTGGAATACCAGCAATGCCTAAAGCACCGCCACCATTAACAATTTCATCGTTCGCTTCGGTGCCCGCATCGTACGCATTAAGATTAATTGAATAAGTACCTGCTGTAGTCGGTATCTGCCAGCTATCTAATCCAACAAAACCGTCATTGGTTGGCAGCAGCATGGCGGTTAATGAAAGAAGGTTGTTCTCATCATTTGTTGACAGTTCTAAGGAAGTGCTTGCCCCTGGAGCTAAAAATCCTGGATTACCTTCAGCAAGCTCTGGGATAGTTCCTGCTGCGGCTTCGGCTGCGACAGGCTTGGCAAGTGTATTCGCGTTCGCTTGATCTAGAACTGTTTTTAACGGTACAGGATTTCCACCTTCTGCTTGGGTAGCTAATTCGGTACTCGCTTCAGTGCCTGCATGAAAAGCAAAAGTATTTTCATCGTGAGCCGCAATTAATAGCGGAGTAAAATAAATGCCATGGGTTAAATTACTGACGGTTATTTCAAGTTCTTGCGCAGCACTGCTGAAGGATGTCACGGCAATTGCGGATGAAAGTGCTAGTGTTTTAAATTTCATTTTTTATTATTCCATAATAGTGATCGAAGTGTGTGCGCACGATCATTAGTGAAGGTCAGAGGAAAATGGTTCCCTCTGAAAATAAAAAATATTTATAAAATTAAATTTAGAACTTTCTTAAAATGGTTTTGTCTTTATTGAAGGTTCAAGGTTTTTATTAGCACCAACTAGCAATACCCTCGGGGCGTTCAAGTAGCTCTTGTACATTCGCTTCCAGTATTCGATAACCCACATTGCCATAAAGTTTTTGGCGTCCATTATCGAGTAGGTAGGTTGGGCTGCCTTCAAGTTTAAATTGTTCTCGCATTTCCATGTCTGAACATAGTGCGGCAATGGCTAAGCCGTTATCTAGCTTTTGCTGGATTAAATCTATTGGTAATGAAAGTTCTTCAGCTAATTTTTGTAAAATTCTAGAATCACTTATATCGAGAGCATCTTTAAAAAAAGCACTGCGAATATTCCAAATTAGTTGTTGAAAATTTTCCGTAGAAATTTTATTTTCATTGACTAGCAACTGAACTGACTTTAAAAATAAATGACTATTGGCGGAAGATGCCGGGCGACAGGTTTTCCAGACATTAGGATTGATTTTTAAATGAGGAAATTGTTCGGCGACATGCATAACATGCTGGTTAAAGCCGTCAAACCCCCCTTTGTTTTTCCAGCCTTCCCCAATGCGTTTCTCTGTGTTTCCAAACAAGGTAATGAAGTGCTCATTGACCTGGATATCTTGATCAAACTGTTGATGAAGTTCGTCTAAGCGGATTTGAGCAACGTAAGCCCAAATACAAAGAACATCTGTAAAATAATCTAAGGTGATTTTAGCCATAATTGAGTGCCTGAATTGAGTGATTTAAAGATAACTTAATATAACTATAGAGGAATATAGGTGTGAGTCAATTAGCTTTTAACTTTACTGGCAGACTGTTGCGCTAGGCACTATGATTAGCAGCAAAGAAATTTTAATTGCATGGAATCATTAGGTCGTAGTATGAGTTCAGAAAATAAGTCTTTAGTTGAAAAGCATGTCGATCTTTCTTGGAATAAAGGGAAGTTTGGCTTGTTGCAGCAGATTGTAGCTAAGGGGTTTCGCTATCAAACGACCTTTAAAGAAGGCTTTCGCGATTTTGATGGTTACGTTGAGTATGTTGAAGATATTCGTCGCGCGGTACCAGATCTTGAAGTAACCATTGAAGAAATGATGGCTGAGGATGATAAGGTTATTACATTCTCGACATTTTGTGGCAGCTTTAATAAGCCGTTATTTGGTATGCCAGCCAATGGAAAAGTCATCGCTTTTTCAGCCGCATCTGTTTGGACAATCTATCGTGGAAAAGTCATTGAGCAAACGACCATGGTAGATCTTGCAGGCTTACAGAGACAATTAAATGCTTAACTTTGTTTAAGCTTTATTGATTCCTTTCTTGTAATTAATCGGACTAATCAAGCCTTTTGATTGGTCTTAATGCGTCAAAATTCAATTACATTCCGTTACGCAACTCTCTCATTTTGAAACAATATCTATTTATTTAGCTGGCATAATGCGTGCGCATTTTTATGTATCTTTTTAGGCCAGAGCACAATTCAAAATACATTGGCCTTGAAGTGCGATCACTATAAGTAGGTTTTCTTTGATGAATCATCGCGTATTAGTTGCAGCTATCTCTGCAGCAGTTGTTACACCGACAGCTATGGCTTCCGGTTATAAATTAAATGAGCAAGGTGCAAGCGGCGCAGGTAATGCGTACGCAGGACGAGCAGCAATTGTTGAAGATGCAACCGTCGTCTTTTATAACCCTGCAGGCATGGTGAAGTTAAAGCAGGCTGAATTTTCTTTGGGTGGTTCTTATATTGATCCAGTCGGTAGCTTTGAGTTAGAAAGCTATACCAATGGTGCGGGTAAAACGTATACGGCTGAAGATACGGGGCCTTACTCAGACGGTGGCAATTTCCTATCGAGCGCCATGATTCCTTATGCTTATTTTGCAACGCCTATTAGTGAAGACTTTGCGGCAGGTTTTGGTATTTTTGCGCCATTTGGTACCAATACCGATTACGCCAATGACTTTGTTGGTGGTGGATTTGCTGATCAGACTCAGCTTACGTCGATTGAATTTCAACCCGCGGTTGCTTATCGCTTAAACGATCAGTTGTCTTTAGGCTTTGGTTTAGATATCACCTATATGGAAGGTTTATTATCTAAGCAGGTTGATACAGTGCCTTATAACGAAAATCTTAAGTTCCTGAATGGTGGAGAAAACCCACGCCATGCCGGATTAGGGTTTGCTGAACTTACTGATGAGCAATGGGCTTCGAATGCAGGCTTTAATAATCATTACGAAGTGTCGGGTGATGATTGGCAGGTTGGCTATAACCTAAGTTTAATGTGGGATATCAATTCCGATATTACATTGGGTGTCGCTTATCGCTCTGAAATGGAGTTCAAATTAAAAGGTGAGTCTAAATTTGCACAAAAGGAAGGGGTGATGGGATTGACTCAAGCTCCAGCCGGTATGGGGATTCCAGAAGGTACCTATATTATCGCACCGGTTGATGGCGTAACGGGCTCTGTTCCTAACCAAGCCTCTGAAGTGCCATTAACGACTCCTCAGTCTTTAACATTAAGTTATGCACAACAATTAACGGAAAGAGTGCAGTTCGTTGCGGGGGCAACTTGGACTCAATGGTCTGTGTTTAAAGATTTTGATGTGATTTCAACTCAATCAACTCCAGGCATGATTGAATTGCTAGGGGGCTTAGGCGAAGGCTATATTGGTCACATTGAAGAGAATTGGCACGATACCATTGCGGTAGCGGTAGGTGTTAATTATCAATTGAACAATGATTGGTTAATTCGTTCTGGGTATGCCAACGATCAAAGCCCAGTTAGTAACTCTTATCGTACGGCTCGTGTACCTGATAATGACCGTGAATGGATCAGTGCTGGTTTTAACTATCGTATTAATAACGACGTTGATGTTGACTTCGCTTTGTCTTACTTGTTCTTTGCTGATACCAAAGTTGATGAATACGATCGTAAGCTAGATGGTCAGCCAAAAGATAAGTCTCCAAACTTGAAAGGGACTTACTCAATGGATGCCATGGCTTATTCTTTACAAGTTAACTATAAGCTATAAGTAGTATTTGACCTAAGATCAAAGGCCGATACTCAATGAGTATCGGCCTTTTTCTTTTGCGGCTAGCACATTAGCCCTGCTTCACATTCATAGTGATGTCTGCGGTAAATACTGTTTCTCCAGCAGTATCCTTCACTTTTATAGGGACAATCACGTCGCCATTAATGGTCCAATCTAAGCCCGTACCATCGGCGATTGCGACCAAGTCTGTTTTCGCCTTTTTAACATACTGAACCGTCATACCTGCGGGAATCCAGCGAGCTTTTTTCGGTATTGAAACATCGGTCATTGTGCCCCCTGCCAGCTCGGCCATATTGCACATAGCGATCGCATGGACTGTGCCGATATGATTTTGAACTCGACGGCGTTTTTTGATGCTGACTTGGCAAAAGTTAGGGCGTAGCTCGTCAAAGTTAGGCTTAATCGAGCCAAAATAAGGGGCGACTAGACAAACGGCCTTGCTGAAGATCCAGTTCCCAGCGGGTAATTTAGTTATTTTGTTGTACATAGCTAATGCATTCATAGCGATAGATCCTTGTGCTGTTATTATAGGAGAGCTGTAAATTAAAAGGTCTTGCACTGATGTTCGTGCATGTTGTTGATAAAGTGACCTTGGATTTATCTTTGCATAAGCATAAGGATATTTCTAGAATAATATTCTAATTTTAGGGTTTGCGGTATTATTACTGGCTACATGTAACATTGAATATAGTAGGAAGAGTTCGTCATTGTGAGTAAGCAGGTTGCTAAAGTACAAGTAAAGCCGCAGGCAAAAACGGAAGAAAAAAAGCGACAAATACTTTTAGTCGCTTTGCAGTGTTTTACTGAGCACGGTATAAGCGGCACCACGATCGAGATGATACGAGAAGCATCCAATATGAGTGTGGGCAGCCTTTATCACCACTTTGGTAATAAGGATAAGATCGCTGCGGCAGTATTTATCCAAGGGATGCGGGAGTTTGGTGATTTATTGCGGGAATACTTGGCAGAAATTGCACCGCAAAAAAAACTGACGGCCGTTGAAAAAGCTGAGCTCGGAGTGAAGGCCGTGGTCTATGCCAATGTTGATTGGATTGGATCAAACCCTGAATGGGCCCGATTTGTATTCCATCATAGGTCGATTATTGCGACAGCTGGCTCGGAAGCAAAGTTAGCGGGTGATATGCAGAGTTTCTATAAGTTATTGATCGCTTGGTTTAAGCCTTATGCCGGGCAAGAAATTTTTCGTCCGATCCCAATCGAGCTGATTTCGTCATTAATTACAGGGCCCTGTCATGATTATGCTCGGCACTGGTTAGCAGGCCGCTATAAAACCCCCTTGTTCCAACATCGTGAAGAGTTTGCAATAGCCGCTTGGAATGCGGTAAAAGCAAGTAATCCATAAATAATTATCAAGTTTGAGTATTGGAAATGTCAAAGAAGAGCATTGGCCTTGCGGGCTTAGCCGGTTTAACCGGAATGGGAAGTACGGATTCTCAATCAGAAGTTAATAGCGAAAATCATTCCGGCTCTGTTTATTCAACGGAAGTTGGTCGTACTTGCCCTCAATGCGGTAAAGCGAAGGAGCAGTGCAGTTGCTCCAATGAATCGGTACCAGAAGGAGATGGTACGGTTCGTATTCAACGTGAAACCAAAGGTCGTAAAGGAAAAGGCGTTACTTTGGTGAAGGGGGTTTTATTAGCCCCAACGGAATTAAAAAAACTAGCGAAAGAATTAAAGCAAAAGTGCGGTGTGGGTGGTGCGGTGAAAGATGGCATTATTGAAATTCAAGGGGATGTGCGAGATCAGTTGTTCGAAGAAATGAAATCGAGAGGATATACAGTAAAAAAAGCCGGTGGTTGATTGAGCGTCTGACGCTAAGCGCCAGACGTTTGCATGTCATTATTTATTTAAGAATATGACATTATTTATTCAATAACTTGCCACTATTTATTTAATAAATAGTTCACTAGCAAGGGCACAGGGCGTCCGGTTGAGCCTTTGTTTTTACCACCAGAATGCCAAGCCGTGCCAGCGATGTCTAAGTGAGCCCAAGATTGACCTTCGGTAAAGCGCGCTAAGAAACACGCTGCGGTAGTTGAACCAGCAAGGCGTCCACCGATATTCGCGATATCCGCAAAGTTTGAATCAAGCTGTTCTTGATAATCGTCTTCAAGAGGTAAGCGCCAAACCTTGTCGTGTGAGTCTGTTGCTGCTTGCTGTAATTCAGTAGCGAGAGATTCGTCTTCGGTGAATAAGCCAGAATTCACTGTGCCTAGTGCCATCATGCAAGCGCCAGTTAGGGTGGCGATATCAACAATAGACGCTGGCTTTAAGTTATCGATGGCGTAAGTCAAAGCATCACATAAAACTAAACGACCTTCAGCATCGGTATTTAAGATCTCAACGGTTTTACCGGAAAGCGTAGTGACCACATCGCCTGGCTTGCTGGCATTACCTGCGGGCATATTTTCGGCAGTGGTGATCATGCCAATGATATTGATGTTAGGTTTCAATTCAGTAAGCGACGTCATTGCCCCTAATACAGATGCTGCACCACACATATCGAATTTCATTTCGTCCATGCCGGCACCAGGTTTAAGGCTGATACCACCAGTATCGAAGGTAATGCCCTTGCCTAAGATCATGTGCGGCGCTTCATTCGCATCCGCCGCACCTTGGTATTTCATAATGATGAATTTACCCGATTCGCTTGAGCCTTTAGCGACAGAAACAAACGCCCCTGCGCCCATGGCATCAAGCTCGGCTTCGTCAATAATCGTCGTTTCAATTAATCCAGTTTCATCGGCAAGGGCTTGAGCTTGCTCAGCTAAATAACTAGGGGTGCAAATATTAGCAGGCATGTTGCCTAGGTCTTTGGCAACGGAGATACCACGACCAATGGCTTGGCCTTTTTCTAATGCGGCTTGTTCATCACTTGGGCCAGCCCATAAGATATTTTCAATGGCGTCACTATAGTCTTCGGCTTCGTGCTCAGGTTTGCTTTTCGTTTGATCGAATGAATACAGGGTATTTTCACAAGCGATGGCCGCTTGTTCTGCTTTCCACGCATTATCTTTACCAATAACAGGGATATCGCTCAAGAATAGAGAAGCTTGTAGAGCACCAGACTTTTTGATGGCGCTGGCGGCTGCATCGGCAATTTTGATGTAATTTTTTGCAGTGATGCCATCAGCGGTTTTACCACTACCGACTAGAATTAAACGTTGAGCGGTAATGCCGGGTACTTTTACAAGTAATAATGTTTCACCGGTTTTGCCACTGAAATCACCGCTATCAAAAATATCGGTTAAATATTGTTCAGCTGCCTGGTCGATGCTTTCAGCGGCGCTTGATAGCTTGCCTTTATCATCAATGCTAACAAGGATACAGCTTGAGGCTAGGTCAACCACCGGTGTTTGAGTTGTACTGAATTGCATTATTGGCTCCGCTTAGATTTTTATTAAAACAATTTATTTAAACAATCTGTCTATAGGTATAACGATAAAGTATAGATGGGTTCGCAAAGAAGGTATATCAAGGGCGATACTGGCCGATTTAGTGAGAAAGCTATACACTGCGTGCTTATCTTATTGCATATTTTTCAACATCGTTTTTTGTATTGTTAAAAGGTTTATCGTTTGATTATTTTTCGCTACTTATCTCGTGAGCTGTTTACGTCTATGGCAGCTGTGACGGGAATATTATTAATGATTTTAATGAGTAGTCGTTTGATTTATCAGCTGACGGCTGCGGCAGCGGGGAAAATTCCACTAGAGATTGTGTTCTTTACTCTACTACTGCGTATGCCTTCCTTTTTAGAAATGATCCTTCCGTTATCACTATTCATTGCCATTTTATTAGCCTATGGCCGTTTATATGCTGAAAGTGAGATGACGGTTTTAACCGCAACGGGCTTCTCTAATACGCGTTTATTAGGCTATACCTTATTACCCGCCGGATTTATTACCTTGATGGTGGCGTTTTTCAGCTTGTACTTGAGCCCATTAGGGGCGCAAAAAATGGAAGATTTATATCGTAAGCAAGCAACCATGACTGAGTTTGAACTGCTTGCCCCTGGGCGCTTTCAAAGCACGGATAAAGGCAGCCGAGTCACTTATACCGAAGGCTTAAGTGATGATAAAAGCCAAATGAATAATGTATTCATCGCCGATGGTAATACGATTTTATTGGCTAAATCAGGTACTCAGCAAGTCAATGCGGATACCGGATCACGCTTTTTAGAGCTGCATCAAGGTAAGCGCTTTGATATTGCTCCGGGTAAGTTGGATGTTGAAATACTCGATTTTGACCTCTACGGGGTTAAAATTGCCGGTGAGCAAGCAGAGCGGCGAAAGATAAAGAAGGAGGCGGTCCCGACCTCTGAATTATTTGGCTCTGATCTTGCCCGTCACGTTTCACAGCTGCAATGGCGATTTTCGCTCATAATTATGGTGCCTATTTGCGCCATGATTGCGTTTCCCTTATCGAAAGTGAACCCACGGCAAGGGCGCTTTGCCCGTTTATTTCCGGCCATTATTCTGTTTATGGTGTACATCACGTTATTGATATCTCTACGGGGAATGTTAAGTAAAGGCAATATATCCCCAGCGCTGGGGATGTGGTGGGTGCATGGGGTCTATGCACTGATTGGGCTGGGGTTATTGTTTATCCCCGAATGGAACCGTCGTCGCAAGATTAGGAGTTTGTAATGCATAAATTAGATTCCTATGTCGCACGTAATGTACTGATGGCGACCCTGGTCGTGATGATTGTGATTGTCGGCCTTGATGCGATCTTCACTTTAGTTGATGAGTTAGATAATTTAAAAGGTAACTACAAGTTAGCGGATGCGCTCTTATTTTCGGGTTTACGTTTACCGCGCCGAATCTATGAATATATGCCGATGGCTTGCTTAATTGGTTGCTTGGCTGGCTTAGGGTCAATGGCGGCAAACAGTGAGTTAACCGTAATGCGGGCTGCAGGAATCTCAATTAACCGAATTGTGATTGCGGTATTAAAACCGATGGCCGTATTGATGATGATTTCACTGCTCTTAGGGGAGTTCGTCGTTCCTTCATTAGAGCGAATTGCTCAAGCCCATAAAGCCGTTGCTCAAGGCGCTAGCGAGGCGCTGTCGAATAAAGGCAAAGGCTATTGGCACCGTGAAGGCAATACCTTTATGCGTTTTAATGCGGTAGAGCCCGGCGGTGTATTGCATGGTATTACCCGTTATGAGTTCACGGAGAAGAATGAGCTAAAGCAGGTTGTTTATGCACAGCGAGCAATTTATCAGCGCGCTTATTGGCAAATGGAAAACATCGTAATTACTCATATTGATGAAGGTGAACTTGAGCAGAGAGTCTGGCAAGAAAAGCAGGCCAGTGGGCGTTGGGACACAGAATTGACCCCTGAAAAATTGAGCGTAGTGATTGTGAGCCCACGAGATATGTCAATTTCAGGCTTGTATCAATATGCCAGTTATCTGGATGAGCAAGGGTTAAATTCTGATCGCTATATGCTGTCGTTTTGGCGTAAAGTTACTCAACCTTTGAGTACCTTTGCTTTAGTCATCTTAGGTATCTCTTTCATCTTCGGCCCTTTGCGATCAGTCACCCCAGGTTATCGAATCTTTAGTGGCATTATTGTTGGCATGATTTATAAGTATGCAGAGGAGCTTTTATCTCCTGCCAGTATCGTATTAGGCTTCGAACCAGCATTAGCCAGTATTATCCCGATCGGGGGGAGTTTTTTGTTAGGCATGCTATTAATGCGTAAGGCAGCCTAATTTACTTTTTCTGTTAAAAAGCTTAATTCAGCTCTAGCGAGCGGATAATAAAGTCTTTAGTATGAATATTTCGTATTTTAAAAAACTGGCAATAAAATAATAAAAGGCCGTTTTGTTCATGTTAGAGCTTTTCTTTTCTGCTGCTGGTGCCGGGGCGTGTATCGCCTTGATGATGTTAATCCTGAAAGATTTTTCTCATTCCATCGCTGCAAGGGCATTTTTAGTATTAATCTTTGGTGCTTTTGTTCACTTATGCCATAACTGGCTTCCCCCTAGTCTCTCTGCTCATGCTTATATGATTGAGAGTGCGACTCCCGCATTTTTCTGGATAAGTTGTCGTTTAATATTTCAAGAAGGTAAAGAGCTACCGGCATTCGGTTCGACTATTGCGGTTTATAGTTTCATTGCACCGATCGCGAAATACTTAATCACCTTTTATCTTGGTTACGTCCCTGATTGGCTGGAGCTTTTGGGGCGTGAAATTCCGCAATGGTTTGAATATGCCTTAATAATTATGGGGATCATTGCTTTATTGCGTGGCCGTGATGATGACATGGTTGAATCCCGTAGAAGGCTACGCTGGGCCATTATGGGGGCGGCAGGTTTATCTTTAGGCTGGGCCGTCTTCTCCTTTAATTTGAAATTTGGCTCCGCGGCTTCCCGTGTCTTAGCGATCGATGTGTCAATTTTGATTATCATCTGGTTCTTATTTAAAGGGCGTCGAGATATTTGGGGTAAAGAGCCTATTGAGCTTGATGAAGGCTCTCAATATGCACCTAGTATCAAAGAAGAGGTCTTTGATACTAGAGTTGCGTCGGTTGCTCAATCAGAAAGCTCACAGGACATTGAGGTAGCAGACTCAGTGCCGGAACAGGAGTCTGAGGCACTTCAGCACATGAAAATTATGATGGTTGAAGGCTTCTACCGACGAGAGAACTTAACTTTAAAAGATCTGGCTAAGGCCATGGCCTTGCCGGAATACAAGGTAAGGGCGGTGATTAATAAAGAACTTGGTTACCGTAATTTTAATGAGTTTATTAACGAATATCGGATTAAAGAGGCAGCCGAACGTTTGATTAATGAGCCCGAGACGCCTATTTCTAATATCGCATTAGATGTCGGTTATAGAACGCTAAGTTCATTTAATCGTGCATTCCGCAAGGAAAAAGAGACGACCCCAACAGCCTTCCGAGAACAATCGTGACGCATTTCAACCAATTACTTGGTCGATTAAAGTAATTGATCAAGCGCTTGGTTGATAAAGTCACTCCCTCTGCAGCCCTTTATTCATCAGCTTTTTAACGAATTGCACAACGATTGTAACGAACTCAACAGCGAAATGGATTTACCTATTGGTCAACAGTCGTTTTACTGGAGTTACTTCAGTGAACGTCGTTATTAGCACCTATAACATTAAACAACGCTAATCTCTTCGATCTTCCTTCTGAAGCCTAACTATAAAAACTATTACCCCTTGAATTAGGGGAGCTTACTTTTTGAGGCACAGATTAATGAAAACAAGTATTCCTTCAATGAAATTAGGTTTGGCATCAGCAATTGCTATTGCTGCGCTGGGTATGACGGGTTGTGGTGGTGATGATTCTAACGATTCCGCTGATTTAGATGCCAACCAAGCTGTTGGCGTTGTTGCTTCATCGCTCTTGAATACGGCAATTGATACTAAAGATGCTGATCATGAAACTGTGATTCCAGCAGGTGCTATTCTTCTTGATGCCGATAATCTTGCTGAAAGCGCTGCAGAAGCCTTTGCGAACATTAAAGATGGGGATGTTATCGTATTCCCAGCGGGTTATTACCATTTACCTGCTCAGTTGAAAATTACCGGGGATGTATTTGGAAATTCAGAAGATGGTCGCTTGCATAATATTACCATTATGGGCAGTGGCGTTAACGAAACCGTGCTTAATTTCTCTGCCTTAGAGAAGGGTAGTAAGGGAGAAACGAAAGGCGTTGATGGTTTGTTAATTTCAGACGTTGATAACCTAGTTATTTCTGACATTACCGTTGTAGAAGCAGGTAAGAACGCGATTAAAGTTGAGAATATTGATGGCTTGCACATGCATCACTTGGCGACTATTTGGGATGGAACGTTAACTAAAGAAAATGGTGCTTATGGTATCTACCCAGTTAACTCAAAAAATATTCTAATCGAAAATACCTTCACTCGTGGTTCTGCCGATGCGGGTGTTTATGTGGGTCAGTCGCAAAAGGTGATCGTGCGTAACAGTATTGCGAAAGAAAACGTTGCTGGTATGGAAATTGAAAACTGTGAAGATGCTGAGTTTTACGGCAACTTAGCAACAGGCAATACTGCTGGTTTATTAGTATTTGATTTACCGATTGGTAATGGTAAATACGGTTCAAACGTTCGTGTTTACAATAACGAAATGATCGCTAATAACGAACCTAACTTTGCTGTAGTCAGTGATTTTGCTGGCGGTGTTCATATTGCACCTCATGGCACGGGTATGATTATTCTATCTACCAGTGATGTTGAAATTTTTGATAATACCATTACCGATCACAGTAGCTTTGCCGTTGCTATTGCAGATTATGCGTTTGCAGAATCTCCTGAGAACTTAGCGGTTATGCCTGACTCACTTGTGGATGCGGGATTAGCACCACAAACTAAGTACCTATCAGTATATGAAGACGGTTATTCACCGACTGTTCGTAATATTACAGTTCGTGATAATGATATTAATAATGCGGGTTATGCTCCGGATGCTGAAAAACTAGGCGATTTTTTGTATTTGTTTGACAACTTTGTCCCTGATACACCTGAAGGTACCTTGCCGGCGATGATCTTTGATGGGGCTGGTCAAACCTTAACAGAAACGGGTATTGAGATTCCTGGTGTAGGCACGTTTCCTTTAGCACCTTATAACGTTGCCTATACTACGGATGATTATATCTGTGCCTACGATAATACCGATTCAACTGGTGCCACTGTTGAAATGGGTACGCCTTATAATCCGTTTGCTATTCAGGGGTGGAATGATGGTGATCTAACACCTAGCCCTGCAGCTTCTGATGCTGGCTTTACTTGTGGTCAATCTCGCCCCTCTTTGGCTAAGACCGTTGTGACTATTGGTGACGCGACTTATGGTTGTGGAACTGATGATACAACGTCTCCAGGTTGTACAGCTCCAGAATAATTTGTTGTATGTCAAATAACAGCGGCGCAATTGCGCCGCTGCATTTAAGTTTTGTTTCAGGTAAAAATTATGAATATTATAGGTAAAAGCAGTATTATCGCTTTTTGCTCTGTATTAGCTGCGTGTGGTGGCGAATCGAGTGATGATAACCAAGCACTTTGTGAAGCGACTCCCACAGAAGTAAATTGGGATTTATTGTTACAAGAGCAAGCAACTAAATTATCTGAATATAATTTATTCGAAAAGAGTTGTGATCCAACGGTAGCTCCAAATGTGGGCGGTTTCCCGTACGATTTAACCACGGGTCTTTTTACCGATTATAGCAGTAAGTATCGTTTTACCTTTATACCGCCGAATACCAGTGCAGCTTATTCAGAAAATGAGGTATTAGATTACCCAGTAGGCACTGCGTTAGTTAAAACATTCGCTTTACCTAAAGATACTTCAGTGCGCGGTTATAAAGCTGAAAGTAAGTTTGATGGCGAAAATATAATTGAAACTCGAATTTTAATTCACCGTGAAAACGGTTGGATTGCATTACCTTATGTTTGGGATGAAGACCGCAAAGATGCAACCCTACATATTTCTGGTAAAGCATTTGAAACTTCAGTCGTGCATAAGGGAGAGAGAAAAGATTTCACTTATGGCGTACCTGATATTCAAACGTGTAAGCAATGTCACCAGCTAACCAATACCGTGGGTGAAGGTGATGAAGCATCGACAGTGTCACGCTTTATGCCAATAGGGCCTAAGGCTCGTTTATTGAATCGTGATCTAGAATTTGATACTGGAATACAAAACCAGCTGGCTTATATGGTTGAGCAGGGAGTCTTAACCGGATCCCCTGAAGATCTATCCACGATCGATACTATTCCAGTCTTCAGTGATAGTACAGACTTAAGTAGTAAAACAAGTTCAGAATTAGAGGCATTAGCAAAAGGCTACTTAGATATTAATTGTGCCCACTGTCATCGCCGCACGGATACGAATGATGGTTCATTAAAAGATGATGGTAAGGCTGGTTATTCTGGTTTAAAGCTTGAGTATTGGCGTGAGCTTATGGGGAATGAAGTTGCTCATGGCGTGTGCAAAACCCCGATTGCTTTTACTGCTGAAGGCATTCCTTTTGATGTTTGGCCTGGGGATGCTGCAAAATCAGTGATTCCATACCGGATGGCTTTAGATACGGCAAAAAGAATGCCAGAAGTAGGTCGTGATTTAACCCATGATGAAGGTGTTGAGTTGGTTTCTGCTTGGATTAATAGCATGCCAGTAGAGAGCTGTGGGCAGTAAATTGTTAATGAGGAGATATAAAAAAGGGCGTTTATCGCCCTTTTTTTTCGAGTTTTTTAATAGCCTTGTTCTATGGGTAAGAGATGAAAAATTTTATTATTTGTTCTTTTGTTTTGTTGTTAATGGCTTGTCAGTGGCCAGCTAAGGAACAGGCTAAGGCACAGGGTGAACCTGGGCCTGAGGTCAACTGTGCAGCTAATCCAGGCGATATAGCGTGGCAAACGCTATTGACAGAAAATTGTAATCGTTTAAGTGATTTTGGTTTATTCGAATCGACAAGTAACCCTAGAGAAAATCCTAGGTCGCCAGGCATTGCTTTCAAGTTAGCGACAGGATTATTCACAGATTATGCCCATAAAGACCGCTTTGTTTTCATTCCTGAAGGGAAGATTATTTATCAGCCGTTAGCGGCTTTTGATTTCCCTATCGGATCGGTATTGGTGAAGACCTTTGTTTTGCCCGAGTCTAATCAAGCGGGTTCTTCGAGTGATATGATTGAGACTCGATTATTGATTCGGAGAGAGCATGGTTGGATTGGGTTACCTTATGTTTGGAACGATACTAAAACGGAAGCTTATCTTGTATTAACGGGTAAGGCGATTGAAAAGCAGATGACGGTTGATGGGGTAGGCAAGGTATTTGAGTATCAAGTGCCGAGTGTCGCTGATTGTAAAACCTGTCATCTGGTGCGCACTAATGAACTTAACAAAACAACTCCTATTGGCTTGAAAGCTCGACACCTAAATAGAAATATAATGGATAATGGCGAGGAAAAAAATCAATTATTAAGCTGGCAAGAAGCTGGCTTATTACAAGGCCTTCCTGATGACTTGAGCCAGTTGGCTAGTATTCCTATTTGGGGAGATGCGAGTCGAGAATTGCAAGATAGGGCCAAGGGTTATTTAGATATAAATTGCAGTCATTGCCATACCCCGGGTGGAAAAGGTAGCGAGTCTGGGATGTATTTAGAATATTGGCGAACGCCGGATTTATTTGATCATGGTATTTGTAAGCGCCCAGGTGGATTTAATGGCGGCGATAAAGGATTGGTTTACGATATTATCCCTGGGGATGCAGAGCAATCATTGATTCCTTATCGAATGTCTCTATTGGCGTCTGAAGGCGATGCGAAAGGGCAGATGCCTCCGCTGGCCCGCCATCTAAATCATGTGGAAGCGATTGAGCTGATAAAGCAGTGGATTGACTCCATGCCTTATCAAGAATGTGCCGAGCAGGGGAATTAATTCTTTTTAAAGTCTGGGTCAAATACAATACGAGTAAAAGAGGCGTGGTCATGCCACGTCTTTTCTTGCTTATCCCAAAGTGCCCACCAAAAGCCAAAGCCTGCTAGGCCAATTGAGAAAAATCCAATGGCTATGCGTAACATACATTGGCCAATTGAAAGCTGCTGTTGAGATTTTAGTTCATTGGCAATTCTTAACCCCCAAGCTTTCATGCCCAGAGTTTGTCTTTTTCGACGCCAGAAGGTCGAATAAAAAAAGAAGATAATAATGAAGAAATAGCTAGCGGCAATGGGTATCGGTAATTCACCTACAGGTTCGCCATTATTGGCAAGATGTGAATAAGATGGGATTAAGATAGCTGCTAATAAAAAACTAATGCCTAGTATGTTGAATAGGTCATAAACCATGGCGGCAAGTCGACGCCAAAGAGGTGCGGAGGGTAAATTGATATCAGACATAAAAATTTCAGCTTAAATATTAT
>CAJVZR010000004.1 GCA_913019965.1 uncultured Oleispira sp. | reverse complement strand
CGGGATATAGCGCAGTCTGGTAGCGCGCCTGCTTTGGGAGCAGGATGTCGGGAGTTCGAATCTCTCTATCCCGACCATCTTTATCTAAGATGGTTTCTTTCGAAATACTCTATTTCAAATCATAAAATATAAATAACACTGCAAATTTCCTAAAAAATAAATTTAAATTTTTTTAATAATTTATTTCATATCCCACTTTAAACCTAACACTAAGATTTAAACCAGACGCTCAAGCCTTAACTTTAAGCGCCGGTAAAAGCTCTCAATAATTAATCCGTTAATGACCCCTTCTCAAAAAAGTGCTTCAAGACTCGAGTAAGCTCAAAGGCATCTTCACTACCTGCCAACTCTCGGATCGAGTGCATTCCAAAAGTCGGTACACCAATATCAATCGTCTCAATACCAACTTCAGATGCAGTAATAGGACCAATCGTACTGCCACACCCCATATCGGTACGCGTCACAAACGCCTGATATCTAACACCCGCATCATCACACAACTGCTTAAAGATCGCTGAAGTTAAACTATTCGTTGCATAGCGCTGATTCGCATTTATTTTAATTACCGGACCCTGATTCAATAGTGGGCCGTGATTCTGATCGTGACGATCAGTAAAGTTAGGATGGATACCGTGGGCATTATCAGCAGAAATCATCATAGAGCCAGCAATAATCCTATTTCGCTCTTCGTTATCCGACCAAATGCGCTCCAGTACTTGCTGCAGAAATGGCCCCTGAGCGCCACACGCACTCGCAGAGCCCACTTCCTCATGGTCACTACAGATCAACAGCTTATTTTGCGAACCATCGGCCTGTAATAAAGATTTTAAGCCAATAAAACAGCTCAATAAATTATCCAGGCGCGCACTAGCAATAAACTCATTTTCTAAACCGATAATCGCCGGAGGCTGAGTATCATAAAAAAATAATTCATAATCTAAAATTGATTCAACACCTTTATGCTGCTTAGCAACCTCCACCATCAATATAGAATTAAGGTCCTTATCTTTCGCCCCCGCGATCGATAAAACAGGCGGTAATTGAGTTTGCGGATTAATCGTACGACCTTTATTGGCCTCACGATCTAAATGAATTGCCAAACTCGGCACCGTCGCAATCGCTCGCTCAAAATTGACCATGACCGATTCGATTTTGCCACCAATGCGTGCATGCACCCTGCCCGCTAACGATAAATCACGATCAAACCAAGGCGCTAATAATGCTCCACCATAAACCTCGACCCCAAGCTGAAAATACCCCTTACCTGAAAGATCGGCATTCGGCTTAACCTTTAAACAAGGACTATCCGTATGTGCACCGATTAAGCGCAAAGCTTGAGATTTATCCGCCAACCAAATAGCGATAATAGAAGAGTCATTACGACGAATAAAATAACCCGCCTGCTCTTGTAATTGCCAAGTTTGGTCTTCAAATAATTCGGTATAACCCGCAGATAATAAAATATTCGCCATGCTATCAGTCGCATGAAATGGCGTTGGACTGGCTTGCAAAAAGCCTAAAAGTGATTGATTAAAATCAGAGTTTGTAAGAACAGCAGCAGGTACAGATTGTGACATGAAGATTCCTAAGCGAAAGCATTGTCTAGAAGACATCACTCGCTTAGGAATCTAATAAGTTAGACGGGCCTAACTTATTAGATAAACAGCAGGCTTAGCCTTCTTGTTTAACATCCAACAATTCTACTTCAAATACTAAAGCAGAGTTAGCTGGAATTTTAGGGCTTGGGCTTTGAGCGCCATAAGCCAATTCAGCTGGGATAGTCAATTTCCACTTATCGCCAACAGTCATCAACTGAAGTGCTTCAGTCCAACCAGCGATAACGCGATTAACTGGGAATTCAGCTGGAGTACCACGTTCAACAGAGCTGTCGAAAACAGAACCGTCAGTAAGCGTACCATGATAATGAACAGATACTGTATCTGTAGCAGCAGGCTTAGCACCAGTTTCAGCAGCGGCAGAGATCACCTCATACTGTAGACCAGACTCTAATGTTGTAACACCTTCTTTCTTACCGTTTTCAGCAAGGAAGTCAGCACCCAATTGAGCAGCCGCATCATTTAATGCCGCTTGCTTACGCTCTTGTTCTGCACGAATCTTTTCAAAAGCGGCTTGTAGCGTTTCTTGATCAAGACGCTTTTCAGCACCTGATAAAGCATCAGAGATACCTGCAGCAATCGCATCAACATTAAGCTCAACAGCATCGCGAGCCAAGCTTTCACCGATATTTAAACCAACACCGTAGCTTGCTTGATCAATATGATTTTCTAATTTCACTTCTTTCTCCTGGCCACAGCCAACCAATAATAGAGCACCCATAGCTAATACAGGTACCTGCTTGAATAATTTCATCGTAATTCCCCAGTGGTTTTTCTTTTGATAGTTATTATTAAACGGCATAACACTACACCATTTGATTAACAAATCCCAATACAGAACTAATGTCTGAAGGTGATATGGTACTCAATTTTTAAAATTCAAGACGTAAAGAATAGAAAATATAAATAGAAGATAATTCCAGCAATCAAAAAGACAACAGCTGGCTAATTAATAGCCAAACATCATCCCCATGAATATCAGCAATCAAACACACCCTCTGCTTGACGCCGCTTGCATTCACGCTGAATATTTTGACACACCTGGATCTCAGCTGCGGTTAAATCACTTTCAATAACACAATTATATGCGCGCTTACGTAATTCAGCACCTTCGATACTCGAAAGACTGCTATTACAAGCAGAAAGGGTAAAACTACCGATTAACAAAGCAATGGATAAGAGGTACTTCACAAATTTAAACTCTTAATTTTTTTAAAGATTCGCACAGACCCAAATGATTGTCTAGCAAGCCGTTAAATTATATATCGACTTACCACGAGGAATATTTAATCAAATCATCGAAAATCCCCTGACTTTCAGTAATAATAGCCTCCAGCATTAACCACAACGCAAACCCCAAAGCGAATAACAAAAAGTATTGGAAGTCTTATGAAATCAATGACTAAAGTCGCCATCACAACCGTAGCTCTGCTATTAGCTGCTTGCGGCCCTTCTAAAGAAGAACTCGCACGCTTAGAACTATTAGCTCAAGAACAAGCTCGAATTGCGGCAGAACACGCTCAAAAAGAAGCTAAAGCCCGTAAACAGCGCATTAGCAGCCGCTTGCAAGGCGCAGACCTTCACTGGAAAAACAAAGATTATTTAACCGAATCCAATGTACAGGCTTTATTTAGCTCACAAGATAAGCGCTTTGCCGGCTTAACGGACGAAGAGCTAGAGCAGCAAAACACCTACTTTGTTAGCTACCCACTGCAAGCGGCACGTTATCAATATAAAAAAGGCTTCCACCCTTTCAATATCGTCGGCATTCGCAGCTTACCGAATAGCGGCCCTTATAGCAGCTTATTCCCTGATGAAGCCGCAGATTATGCCCCAGGCCATTCTGCAAAATCTGTGGTTGAGTTTACCTTGCAACAGGATCTAGAGAAAAATCGCTTAGGTCAGGATGTATTAATGAAAAATGGCCACCGCTGGGTTGCCACAGTTTTGAACTTTAAGAATTACCCCGCATTAAAATCCTACAATCGCGATTGGAAATGGATTCCTGGCGTATTCGAAGATATTAAATGGAGTGCCGCCCCCGAAAAAACCCACGCTCAAAGTGATACTCGCGCCCTGGAAGTCCAGCTAGGCTTACGCTTTTGTACCCTAGAAGACCGCTGCTACAGCAATATTGATTATCAGGGCCACCCGACTCACGCAGTCCGCGCTGAAGTCATGAGTATTTATGTAGGTAATCGTGACAGCGGTAAGTTATTGGCTAAGTTCGTCCGCGAAGCTGAATAAATTGAACTATTAATTTATCACGGCACAAAAAAAAACCGCTAAGATTCACATCTTAGCGGTTTTTTTTGGTTTTAAAGATTACTTTTGATGATTAGCCAATCCTAATCATCAAGCACTTATAAACCGATAGAAACATTCAAACCAGCGAACATACCCGATACTTCAACATCTGTTTCGATATCCACAGTATCTTTATCTGTCATTAGATTAATAGCACGATGACCTGCTTCAATATTGATATCTACAAAAGGAATTGGCAAAGGTAGTGTATAACCAACTGCCAAAGAGGTATCCGTTACGCCGTTACCATCAAAAGAAAGCGCATTTAATTCTGCACGCGCATAAACACCGAAGTGAGAATCAAAATCAACATTTAAATAGCCCATAGGCATAGTAAAACTTAGATCTTCAGACTCAGTATTTGTCGGCAAAAGAATCTCACCATCAAACTGACGCGCGGTTAAACCAAAGTTAATATCAAAGAATGGTATTGGAAGTGGAACCCCCCAATACAAAGTAAAATCGGTATGCGACAAATCAACTTGAGAATTGGCATTTCCAGACAGATCCAAATCCGTTTTCATTATCTTTATATTTGGTAGAACTGGTACAGGGTGCTCAAAAGATGCAAATAAAACATTACTTTGCTCTGACTTAATTCCTAAATCATCATCCAGATCAATTGAATTATTATTTGTATCATCGACATCACCAGAAGCTTCAGCATTCCAGACGCTTGCGCCTGCATCAATGGTAAATAATAAATCAGCTTGCGCCATCATAGGTGTGGCTGCAGTAATGGCAATGGCTAATAATTTTTTCATTTTGATTCCTTAAATAATTATTCTTCAATTATCACGATAGATGACAATTGTGACCTTGGGCTTAGTTTGCCCTCTTTCGTGGGCAAAACTCAACCGAAGTCAGTAAATAGTTAGAAAAAAAACACATTTTTGGGGAACTTTTTACAAAATTAAACGGATTTGAGGGCTTTTGATCACTAAACAATAATTCAGAGTGATGAAAAAATTGTTATTTTAATTCACGCCAACCTGTACTTTCGCCCTGAATAGCCGCATCAATCTCTTGCGGATCACAGTTTAAGACTTGAGAGAATTCTTTTTTAACCAAGTCTAACTGGTTATTTTTATCACTAATATGACTGGCTAATACATGCTGCATGCCCGGCCAAACTAAGCGCGATAATAAATCAGCTGCTTGCTGGTTATTAAGGTGGCCAAAATCACCCGCGACCCTTCTTTTCAAAGCAGGGGGATAAGGTCCTTGCTGTAATAGCTGTAAATCATGATTAGCTTCAATCAATAGCCCATGGCAGTTTTGGTACGCATCAATAACGTATTGCGTTAATGACCCTAAATCTGACAATACTCCGACCTGCCATTTTTCGTTAGAAACGACAAATTGAACCGGTTCTTGAGAGTCGTGAGGAACTACAACTGTCTGAATGGATAGATCATTAATGCTAAATTTATCGTGACTATCAATACAACGCCACAAAGGATGCTCTAGCCAACCAGCTGAACGAGCAGTGCCATAGGTCGCATAGAAAGGCTTATCGATGGATTCGCAGACCAATACAACACCCTTAGCATGGTCACTGTGTTCGTGACTGACTAATACAGCATCAAGATCATGTAATTCGAGAGATAACTCTTGTAGACGTAAGCGGGTATGTTTTCGATTAAAGCCACAGTCGATCAATATTCGGCTATTACCACTATCGATAACAGTGGCATTTCCTTTACTGCCACTGCCTAATGAGGCGAACCTCACTGCGCTAAAATTTTCTGCAGGTCAGCAAAGAAACTGACCGCTAATGCATCTTCCGACAAGGTTTCTAAATCTTTTTGCAACGAAAGATAAACACCTAAGCGTGAACGATTCATTTTTAATAAATAGTCGACCTCAACCCCTAACTCTTCCGAATTAGTTAGCCATTGCCAAAAACTTTTCTCAGGCTGCTTAGCCGTCGCATCATAAATCGTAATGTAATAAGTACCAGTCGAGCGATTCAAATCCGTTAAAGTGTATTCGCTTTCAGCCAAGGCTTCACTGACCGCATTCCAAGCAATGCCAAAACGGCCATCCAAACGCAATACCTGAGTGCCAGCGCCATCACGCTCTAAACGAGGATTAAGCGCTTCATTTTGTAATTCTGCTAATGACTGAGTATCACGCTCGTCTTCAACAATGATTAATTCAGCAGGGCTCGGGACAACAAAGTCACCATCCTCATCCAACTTAATCGCAGACGCTCTGGTTTTAGATACAGCAGGCACTATATAGGCGTCCTGAATCGGTAACTCAGACTGGCCCACTAATGGCTGCATTCTTTCATTGGTTTCAGACGCGAGATAACCTTGTGCTCGATCATGAAACGTATCGCCAAAAATGGCACTACAGCCGGTAAGATTTATCGCTAACAGCAAAAATACAGCGCGTATCATCAATTATTTCACCAAACCAAATGAGGTTAAAACGTTATTCATATCGCTACGATACTGCTCACTCAAAGGCGTCAAAGGCAAACGAATGCCCGCGGTCATACGACCCATTTGGTGCAATGCCCATTTCACAGGAATGGGGTTGGATTCGACAAACATCACATTATGCATCGCCATTAACTCAGCATTCAAAGCTTCCGCTTCTTCAGCCTTACCTGCTAAGGATAAACGGCATAATTCTGCCATCTTCTTAGGCAATACATTAGCGGTTACTGAGATATTTCCATGACCACCCATTAACATCATCTTATAGGCCGTCGCGTCATCACCGGAATAAACCGCAATTTTATCGCCGACCAAATCCAATACTTGTTGAGCGCGAACAAGATCACCAGTCGCTTCTTTCACACCAATAACTTGATCGATTTCAGCGATACGAGCAATGGTTTCTGGCAACATATCAACCGCGGTACGACCCGGCACGTTATAAAGCACCTGGCCTAGATCCACGGCTTTAGCAATCGCTTCATGATGCAGAAATAAGCCTTCTTGGGTTGGTTTATTATAATAAGGAGTTACTAGCAAGCAGGCATCAGCCCCAAGATTCTTAGCTTCTTGGGTTAGTTCGATCGCTTCAGAGGTTGAGTTCGCCCCTGTGCCCGCTATCACAGGTACACGCCCTGCAACAGTTTTGATAATACGATCCATAACCGAGCAATGCTCTTTGGTATTTAGCGTCGCAGATTCACCCGTAGTGCCTACCGCTACGATAGAATCAGTGCCTTCTTTAATATGGAACTCAACCAAACGGTCTAAGTTTTCCCAATCAATGTCACCGTTATCGTGCATAGGTGTTGCCAATGCAACAATGCTGCCCGTAATCATCCGCTAAGACTCCAAAATATTCATTTTCTGTTAATTCAAACTAGACGCGCATATTACTCATCAGCGCCCCTGCTTACAAGCAGGAATCATATCTCATCGCTGCATTGTACAGGCTCAACTTTCTTAACCGCCTGTGGCCAAGCCGTTAGAACAGCTTTAAATAGCGTTGCTAATGGAATTGCAAAAAACACACCCCAGAAGCCCCAAATCCCACCAAACCCTAATACCGCTACGATAATGGCCACAGGGTGCAAGTTTACAACCTCAGAAAACAGCAATGGCACTAAGACATTTCCGTCCAATGCCTGAATAATTCCATAAACTAACAGACAATAGAAAAGTGTCTCAGTATAACCAAACTGGAAATAAGCAATAATAGCAACGGGTACAGTCACCACCGCCGCCCCGATATAAGGAATCAATACCGACAATCCTACCAAAATAGCCAGAAGTTCCGCATATTGAAGGTCAAAGATAATAAACCCTATATACGTGACACCACCAACAATCAGGATTTCGACAACTTTGCCGCGGATATAATTAGCGATCTGAACTTCCATCTCAGCCCAAATGGTATTCATCAATTTTCTATCTTTTGGTAAAAATGAAAGGAAAAAGTGGGTGATTTGATGGCCGTCTTTTAAAAAGAAGAAAACCAGAATAGGGACCAATACCAAATAAATTAATATCGTAATTGCACCAGGAATACTGTGCAGAGAGAAAGATAAGATCCACTGACCTAAAGAGGCTAGCTCTTCTGCCGCTTGATTCATCCAACCCTGAACTTGCACAACAGTAATTAAATCTGGATAACGCTCAGGTAAGAGCATCAATAGATCCTGTCCTTCCCCCAGCATATTGGGTAATTCATAAAATAGCTGTCCCGCTTGGGAGATCGTCGCAGGTATAACAACAAGCAGGATAGATAAGAATCCACCGACAAACAAAGTGAACATAATCAGCGTTGAAGTAAGATTACCTAAGCCTTTCGCCTTACAATAATGCATACCGCCCTGTAACAAATACGCCAAGATGACGGAAATAAAGACAGGGGCCAATACCTTACTAAAGCCAATAATAATGGCAAAACTGGAGACCAATAAGATTAAAAATATAAGCGCTTCTTCATCGGAAAAATAGCGCTCCATCCATCCTTTGAAAACCTTCAGCATGGTAGAGATCCTTTCTTGATAACAAATTGATAGCAATCGGCTACTTTTTCAGCCGTGACGAGCTCATTATTAGTAATTTCTGCAAACTTATGAAAATCAGTCCAAGAACCCGAGTCGGTTGTTTCGACATAAATTAACTGCCCAGGTTCAATTTGCTTTAAAGCCAATTTCATTTTTAATAATGGCAAGGGGCAAGCCAAACCTTTCAAATCAAGCTGTTGAGTAAATATTTGTCTATTTTCTGCAGACACAATGGCACCAATCACAAATGTAAGGCAACATTATAGCAGTGCATTGACCACAGAATCATTTATGATTTTCACGGTCTATACTATTGAAGACTCAATTAAAGGAATTTCAGCCACGATGGCCATTCACCCGCCTCGCATCTTTTCACTGCCAATCATTTTCGCTGCTTTCCTTTATGCGGCATTCAGCGCACACGTCAGTTTCGCCGCCCATAATGATTTACCCGAATTAGGCGACTCTAGTTCCGGTTTTGTCTCTCAAAGCCAAGAACATCAACTAGGCCGCATTTGGTTACGCCAACTTAGAGCCCAAGCCAATACCATTAATGACCCACTCACCATATCTTTTATTGAAGAGTTAATATTTCGCTTAGCCCCCCATAGCGAAGTGCGTGATCACCGCTTTGAATTTGTGGTTATCGACCAAGGAGATTTAAATGCCTTTGCTGTTCCTGGGGGCATTATCGGCATTAATTTGGGGATATTTCTACACGCAAGTGATGAGGACGAAATATCATCTATATTAGCCCACGAGCTTGCTCATTTAAGCCAACGTCACTTTGCTCGCCAAATTGAGAATTCTGAACGCCAAGCCCCTATTGCTATTGCCTCACTACTTGCGAGCATCCTATTAATTGCAACCAATAACCCTGATGCTGGTTTTGCAGGACTCATTGGTAGCCAAGCTGCTGCTGCTCAAAGCCAACTCGCTTATAGTCGCGACTGGGAGCGAGAAGCCGACCGAACAGGCATGAAGACCTTAGTGAATTCTGGATTAGATCCTCACGCTATGCCTTCGATGTTTCAGCAAATGTTGGCCGCCAATCGATACAATGAACGCCCACCAGAATTCTTATTGACCCACCCCATTACCGATACCCGCGTTTCGGATGCCGCTAACCGAGCACAAGCGTTTGCAATTAAAAAACGGACTCGCAGTTTTAATTTTATGATATTGCAACAAAGAGCGCAGATTCGCTATACCCTACCCAATGCTGATCAATTAACATTTTTCGAAAAATCATTACACGGAACTAGCGATGAACTTGAAAAAGACAGCTATCGCTATAGCCTAGCCTGGATACATACCCAAGCTCGACGCCATAAAGAGGCCTTAAAGCTACTCAACAACATATCCAAAGCCAATAAAGATCAACCTGCCGTTGCCATTGCTATTGCCGAGACTTATGAGCAGCTCAATCAAATAGATAAAGGCCTAGAGCATATAAAACATGCCTATAAGTTGCGCCCCGATAGCTACCCTATCGCCATTAGCATGGCTAAATTAATGAGTAATCACGGACAAGCTGCTTCTGCCTTAAAGGATATTAAACGCTGGTCTGAAAGACGGGGAACCGACCCTGTTATTTGGAATCAAGTCGCCGACACTGCAAGCAAAGCTAAAGATTTACTTTTAGCCTATCGCGCGAAAAGCGAGTATTTTTTCTTAAACGGATATAAAAACAAGGCTCTAAGGCAATTACAGTTCGCCATTGATAGCGCAGAAAAACAAGGGAATTTTCAACAACAGGCGCGCTTAAAACAACGCCTGATTCAAATGTCAGATTCAAAAGAATCACTCAGCCTCTAAAACTGAGCAATTCACTCAATACAAATTATTTATTTGGCGTAAAGGTCAACATACGGTTGAGGGACTTGATCGCTTCAAGGCGAATCGACTCATCAATAAAAATCTCTTGATGACCCTGCTTTAGCACATTTCGCAAATTCGTTAAGCCATTCATTGCCATCCAAGGGCAGTGAGCACAGCTCTTACAACTGGCGCCATTACCCGCAGTTGGGGCTTCAATCAGTAATTTATCCGGCGCTGCTTGCTGCATCTTGTAGAAGATAGCTTTATCGGTCGCGACAATTAGCTGTTGATTAGGTAAGTTTTTAGCAGCAGCAATTAATTGTGATGTTGAGCCAACCTCATCCGCCAAATCCACCACACTCTGCGGCGATTCAGGATGCACTAAGATAGCCGCATCAGGATAAACCGCTTTTAAGTCAGTCAATGCCTTAGCTTTAAACTCATCATGGACAATACAAGCACTGTCCCATAACAACATATCAACGCCAGTTTCTTTAGCAACATAGTTACCTAAATGCTTATCGGGCGCCCAAATAATTTGCTCGCCCTGAGCTTTTAAATGCTCAACTACTTGCAAAGCAATACTAGAAGTCACAACCCAGTCAGCACGCGCTTTAACCGCTGCAGAAGTATTCGCATAAACAACAACAGTACGCTCAGGGTGTTGATCACAGAACTGAGAGAACTCATCCACAGGACAACCAATATCCAAAGAACACGTCGCCTCAAGTGTCGGCATGATCACGCGCTTTTCAGGACTTAAAATTTTAGCCGTCTCGCCCATGAACTTAACCCCAACCACCACCAAGGTAGAAGCGGGATGGTCACGTCCAAAACGGGCCATCTCCAAAGAATCAGCCACACAGCCGCCAGTTTCTTCTGCCAAAGCCTGTAGTTCAGGCTCGGTATAATAGTGCGCCACCATGACAGCATCTTCTTGCTGTAATAATTGCTTAATCTCACCAATTAAAGCGGACTTTTCTTCTTCACTCGCCGATACAACAGCGGCTAGTTTAGTGTTTAGATGATCACGGACGAATTGTGATTCTTCATTTACGACAATATCGGTCATAAAGGCAAACTACCTTGCAAAGCTACGTTTTAAAAACATGTGTTAAAAATATGGTGGCGAAGTATATCACATTCAAGTGATACGCTGATGACTTGCAAACTGACAATTGTAGGATTTCTTACAGGCAATAAAAAAGGGGTAAGCTCTACGCTTACCCCTTTCTATATAGTGGTGGGCCGTGTGCGACTCGAACGCACGGCCAATTGGTTAAAAGCCAACTGCTCTACCAACTGAGCTAACGGCCCAAATTCTTTAGTCTTTCTAGAACTTGGCGAGTAAGTCACTAAGCTTACCCAATCTCTATGCTGCGTAGTATACTGAGTTAAAAATAAATGTCAACGTTTTCAGTAACTTACAACAAAATCTTTTTTCTAACTCTCTTTTTTCTAAAAGAAAAAATGGTGGGTCGTGTGCGACTCGAACGCACGGCCAATTGGTTAAAAGCCAACTGCTCTACCAACTGAGCTAACGACCCTTGAGAGAGGACGCATATAATACCGATTTATTTTTCCTTGGCAAGCCTTTTTTTAAAATAATCTATAAAAGACAAGCACTTGCACTTAAACCCACTACTCAGCTGAGTTTAATCGTGCAAGATAACGTTCTGCCAATCGAACTGCAGAATCGGATTTTCCTTTGTACAGCTCAATCACTTGAGCCAAGATTTGCTTAGCTTTATTTGCATCTCCGCTGCGATCATAAGAAACGGCTAACTTATAGTGAGAATCTGCCGCTTTGTTATGTTGCCCATGATGCTTAACAACCGTATTAAATTGCTGGATCGCTAGATCAAAATTTCCTTCCGCTAACTGCACTTCACCTGACCAATAAAAAGCATTCGCCGCAAGGTCATGCTGCGGGTACGTTTTCGCAAATAGATCTAACTGCTTCAGTGCTGAGGTAAAGTCCTTCTTTTTAATAAAAGACATGGCACTTGCATAAAGGTCATCGGCGGCTAATACGCCCACCTGATTCACCTGCTCAGTAGGTGTTGAAGGGATTGAAGTTTTCAATAACTCAGCCATACGTCGATCAAGATCTAAATAACGTTGCTGCTGCTGCTTTTGCAGCATTTCAATCGAATGATTTTGCTCTTCAACTATACCCCGAAGCTCAGCGATTTCTTGCTGCATGGTTTCAACCATAGATAACAATTCAACTTGCAAAGAGCTATTCGCTACTTGAACTGGAGCGTTATTAAGAATGGGGATTGGAGAAGTTGTAGGGCTGACTGAAGAACTGGGCGCTTGAATAGCAGGTTTTGCAGTAGGCGCTTGGCCTACTGCTACCCAGCCATCTTCCGCGGCGCTGAGCATAGAAAGCATCAGCGCTAGAGGTAAGACTGTATATTTCATAAGAAATTAACGGCTCTGGTATTTAATCTCAACACGACGGTTTTGAGACCAAGAATCATCATTATGGCCCATCAATGCTGGACGCTCTTCTCCAAAACTTACTGTTTCGATTTGAGAAGCTGCTGCACCATTCGCCTGTAGGAAACGGCTTACAGAGATTGCACGACGCTCACCCAAAGCTAGGTTGTATTCAACTGTTCCACGCTCATCAGCATGACCTTCCAATACTACGCGAGCTGAAGAATTAGCCGCTAGATACTGAGAGTGTGCAATTAAAGAGTTCTTGCTATCTGCTTTGATCGTTGTGTTATCAAAATCAAAGTAGAAAACCGTTACGTCCATCAAAGCTGCTTGAGCTTCGTTCGCTGCTGCGTCAACTTGCTCACCTGCAACGGCTTGTGCTTCAACACCTTTAGTCTCAACTTCAGCCGCAGTTTCTTGTGCTGCGTCTAGTGGCTTAAGCTCATCACCTTCCGCTACATCGCTATTGCTAGCACATGCAGTCATTAATACTGCACCAAAGGTTAGACCCAATGTTTTAACTAATGCACGCTTTTGCATAATTTTACTTCCCATAGATTGTTTAATAATTAATTTAAAATCGGTTTACCCAGTCATCTTGCTATTATTTTAACAAAGGCGACCAAGCCGGCTCTCGAACGTCGCCATATTTAGATGGTAAACGGAATTTAACCTCTCCATCTAATGAAACAGCGGCTAAAATACTTCGATCTCCTACACTTGCTGCATAAACTACCATACTTCCATTCGGTGCAACACTAGGAGATTCGTCCAAGTGGGTTTCTGAGGTTAAAATTTGTAAAACTCCCGTCTTCATATTCTGCGCAGCGATGTGGAAGCGACCATTATTACGATGCACCATCACCATCTTACGTCCGTCCGGGGTAATTCTCGCACGAGCATTATAATCCCCTTCGAACGTAATACGCTTTGGCTTTTTCTCCGTAATAGATACTTGATAAATCTGCGGCTTACCAATTCGACTGGAAGTGAAGATTAAGCTTTGACCATCAGGCATCCATTGCGGTTCCGTATCAATACCATAATGCTTTGTAATTCTATCAAGTTGACGTGTAGCAAGATCCATAACATAAACATCAGGATTACCATTGCGCGAAAGCACCATGGCCATTTTTTTGCCGTCTGGAGAAAAAGCTGGTGCACTATTAGAGCCTTTAAACGAGGCTATCTTCTCTCGCTTACCACTCGCAATTTCCTGAATAAAGATTTCACTACGCCCATTTTCAAAGCTGGCGTAAGCGATTTTTTTGCCATCGGCAGACCAAGAAGGCGAGATTATCGGCTGCTTAGAAGAAAAGATGTTCTGCTCACGAGCACCATCGGCGTCAGCATAACTCAAGTTAAACTTAGTGCGCTCACGATTCGTCGTGACGTATACCAATTTAGTTGAAAAAGCCCCTGGCAAGCCCGTCAACGCAGCAAAGATTCGATCACTCATAAAGTGAGCGATATCACGTAATGATGAAGCGCCACCGGTAAGCTTTTGATTCATCAAGGCGGTGCGAGTATTCACATCGATTAACTTAAAGTTAATGATATAACCACCACGACTATCTTGTTTGATCTCACCGACCACCAAATAATCTTGCTTCAATAACTCCCAGTCCCGATAGAATACCTCTTCTTCGGTATTGGGTAAGCTCAACATTTCCGTCTTCGGCAAACTGTTAAAATAACCACTACGACCTAAATCATTCGCGACGATCTGTGCAACATTCTCAGGTAATGCTTTTAACCCCTTCCATTTAAACGGCACAACCGCCATTGGAATAGCGCTTTGCTTGCCTTGAGTAATCTCAATCACAAGCTCAGCCCGAGCCTGCATTGCCACAATACTCAATAAGAAAATCTGAATAACTAATTTAATAAGACGACTATTCATTACCACACTGCATCCTTAGGACTGAATTCCATACTGAAATTTCTAAATTTTTGTTCGAAGATCCGACCATCTTTGGGAACCGGCAAAGGTTGAGCGCGTTTAACCGCGGCTAACACCGAGCGGTCAACGGCTTCATTACCACTGCCTTTTGTGATGGAAACATGAATCACTTCACCGGTTGGCACCAACTGAATCTTAACCAGCACTCGCATATCAGGACGCGCACTAGGCGGATAGCGCCAAGTTTCATAAATTTTTGCTTGAATTTGAGCCACAATATCATCGGTTATTAACGCATTCTTTTGTGCTTGTTGCTCATCTGCTAATGCCCTCTCTATCGAACGCTGTTGCTCTTCTGCGGCAAGGGCTTCCATCAGAGCGGCTTCCTGTTCACGCTCAAACATCTGTTGCTCTTCAAGCTTCTCTTGCTCTAATCGCTCCTGCTCGGCGGCTAGCGTTTTTTCTTTTAACGCTTTTTGCTTTAACGCATCGGCTTTCTTTTTATCAGCCTTCTTCTTATTCGCGAGTTTCTTAGCTTTATCTTTGGCCGCTTTATCTCTTTTAGCTTTGTCCTTGCGCGCTTTTTCTTTAGCCGCTTTCTTCTTCGCTAGGTGTTTTCTCCAGTTTTCATCCTTGCGACGTTTTTCTTCTCGCTTCTTTGCCGCTAGCTTACGCTGTTTAACCTGCTTACTCTCAGTCTGGATGACCTTGGCTTGAATATTTTTCGGGATCGGCTCCGCCATTTGACGATTTTCTTCCGGCCACTTAATCGCAAACAATGCAATCACTACGATATGCAATGTCAAAGCAACGATAATCGCTAAGCCGTAACCTTGGGGGTCGAGCAGTTTTTTCAACATGCTACTGACCTGCTTGCGGATCAGGAGCTTCGGTGATTAAACCTACAGACGGGGCTCCGGCAGCTTGTAAGATTCCCATCAAAGCCACCACAATGCCGTAAGGTACGCTTTCATCTCCTCGCACCAGAACATCTGTTTTGGGCTGGCTTTTTAATAAAATCGTTACGTATTTTTTAATATCAACCAAGGCCATGGCCTTTGGATCATCACTGCCACGCTCTAAGTAATACAAGCCTTTGGCTGAAACCGAAACAATCAATTGATTTTCATCTTCTTCGACCGCAACAGGGTTTGCATCCACATTGGGCAAATCAACGTCGACCCCCTGATTCAACATAGGCGCTGTAACCATAAAGATAATCAATAAAACCAACATAACATCAATGTAAGGAACAACATTGATTTCTGCCATTGGCTTTCGCTTAGCCCCACCAGCCGGAGCAAGAGGTGATACCCCAGACATTATTCACCACCTTTCTTTTGCTGCTTCATACGGTGGGTTTGACGGTACAAAATAGAAGAGAATTCTTCACCAAAAGTTTGCATGCCCGTCACTAGCTGCTCAACGCGAGTCGTGAATCGGTTATAAAAGATAACCGCTGGAATAGCCGCTAACAAGCCCATCGCGGTAGCCACAAGCGCCTCTGAAATACCCGGTGCCACAGAAGCAATCGTTGCTTGCTTCGTCATCGCAAGACCCTGGAAAGAATGCATTATGCCCCAAACCGTACCAAATAAACCAACATACGGGCTGGTCGAACCAACCGTTGCTAAAAATGATAAGTGATGCTCAAGAACTTCTGTTTCTCGACTAATCGCAATACGCATTGCCCGCTGCGTACCTTCCATAATCGTATCCGGCTCATCAGGGGCTTGCTGACGAATTTTACCGAACTCTTTTAAACCACTGGAGAATACATTTTCAACACCAATGGGTTCAGGATTTTGTTGGCACTCTTTATACAGCTGATTTAAGTCGATGCCTGACCAAAAACGCTCTTCAAATTCATTTAATTGCTGACGAGTTGCCGCCAATAAGCGCCAGCGCTGAACAATAATCACCCAAGAAGCAATCGAAGCGACGACCAATAGCAACATAACCAACTGCACGACAAAACTGGCATTAGCGATTAATGAAATAATCGACATGGATTGTTCAACGGATGCTTGTTCCACAATATTCCCCTAAATTTTTCTGATCTATTCGTTTAAATCTAATTTTTAATATTTTTTGTGCCGAACCAAAGGTCGGCACGATTATTCTGTCGTAGGTTCTGGCAAACCAAAGTGGCGATAGGCTAATTTCGTTGCCATACGCCCTCGTGAGGTTCGCATCATATAACCTTGCTGTATCAGATACGGTTCAAGTACATCTTCAATCGTATCGCGCTCTTCACTGATCGCGGCGGCAAGACTATCAACACCGACCGGCCCACCGTCAAATTTCTCTAATAACGCCAACAGCAAGCGTCGATCCATATGATCAAAACCTTGGCTATCGACATTGAGCATATTCAACGCGGCGTCTGCACTGGATTTTGTTATGACCCCATCACTTTTAACCTGCGCATAGTCGCGTACTCGTCGTAAAAGTCGATTAGCAATTCGAGGGGTTCCCCGTGATCGACGAGCAATCTCTTCCGCACCACCTGGTTCAGATTCTAAGCCCATCAGCCTCGCAGAACGCGCAACGATATACGAAAGATCAGCAATATTATAAAACTCTAAGCGCTGAACGATACCGAAGCGGTCACGTAATGGCGCGGTTAACAATCCAGCACGCGTTGTCGCACCGACTAAGGTAAACGCGGGTAAATCCAACTTAATCGAACGCGCAGCGGGGCCTTCCCCCACCATGATATCCAATTGATAATCTTCCATGGCAGGGTATAAGATTTCTTCTACCGCAGGACTGAGACGATGTATTTCATCAATAAAAAGAACATCACCCTCTTCTAAATTGGTTAGCATCGCGGCTAAATCGCCAGCTTTTTCTAAAACAGGTCCAGAAGTACTCTTAATAGCCGAGCCCATTTCATGGGCAATAATATTAGCTAGGGTCGTTTTCCCCAAACCCGGAGGACCAAAAACCAACGTATGATCTAAAGCTTCATTACGGGTTCGCGCCGCACCGATGAATATTTCCATCTGTTCACGTACCGCAGTTTGACCACGATAATCGGCCAGCGTATCCGGGCGAATTGCACGGTCTTGTTTGTCTTCGCGCTTAGGCGAAAGATCATGATCCCCTAACTTGTCATTGCTAGGTGTCGCACTAATAAAGCGATCACTTTCGATCATAGGATAATTCCACGAATAAATAGTTCCACGTTTGTCTTACATCATACCTTTTAAAGCACGGCGAATCATTTCTTCTGAGCTATCGATATCCGCGGGCATTTTGCTCAACATCTTAGCCGCTTCTTGCGGTTTATAACCCAGTGAGATTAAAGCTGCTTCGGCTTCAGCAATGAAATTATTACGATGATCTGCTTCCGATTGCTCGACTGCAGCCCATAAAGGCGCCTGTGTATGCCATTCTTTTAGACGGTCCTGCATTTCAACAATAAGACGCTCAGCCGTCTTTTTGCCAACCCCAGGCAATTTGGTTAACGCCGTCACTTCATGGTTTTGAATGCAGCGAGCAAAGCTATCGGCATCCATGCTGGATAAAATCCCCAGCGCTAACTTAGGCCCTACACCACTAACCTTTATTAGCGTGCGAAACATAGTACGCTGCATTTTGTCGCTAAAACCATACAGCAGTTGTGCGTCTTCACGCACGGTAAAATGAGTGAATAAGGTCACCTTATCACCGACCTTACCAATATCTAAAAAACTTGATAAGGGTGCTTGAACTTCATAACCCACACCATTTACATCGATGAGTAAATCCGGGGCTTGCTTTTCGATTAATACACCACTTAAACGTCCAATCATTCTCGCTTCTTCTCACACAACGGATTAAAAACGCTAGCCTAACAGCTATCTTTATCGCATGCGACCACGGCTGAATTTACCCGCACCTAGATTCGCAATTAAGCTCGCACTGGTATGGGCATGCGTAATGGCAATAGCGAGCGCATCCGCCGCATCTTCTTGTGGCTTACCCGGCAATTTCAATAGCAACTGAACCATATGCTGAACCTGAGTTTTATCCGCACTGCCTTTTCCAACAACAGCTTGTTTTACCGCCCTCGCTGCGTATTCAGCAACTGGCAACTCATGCTGCACAGCAGCCACGATTGCAACACCTCGAGCTTGTCCTAACTTCAATGCGGAATCGGCATTTTTACCCATAAAAACCTGTTCAATGGCAAATTCCTGCGGACCGTAGGTTTCAATGATTTCATTCACCCCAGCAAAGACCTGTCCGAGTCGTTGCGGCAATTCCTTTTCCGTAATGCGGATACAACCACTGGCAATATATTCGATTTTTTGCCCGACGGCGTTAATCACACCATAACCGGTAATCCGAGAGCCTGGGTCTATGCCTAAAATAATGGCCATATTTAACATTTACAATTCGCTGAGTTGAACGCATTCTAAACCGTCCTTGAGCTTTCAGGTAGCGCTAGTTTGTTAAGAAAGTGCTGCCCGCTCAAATTTTAAACAATAATAAAATACCGCTGAAACAAGATCGCTATGACCGCCCCAAATACCCTGCCGTTATTCAAGCATTACCCCATTATGATGCAGCAATTAAGTCCGCAGCAATTTGCGTGCTTACCCACTCCGGTGAAAGCTCTGTCCAAACTAGGCCCGAACGCTTGGCTAAAACAAGACGATTTAACCCACCCCAACTATGGTGGTAATAAAATTCGTAAACTGGATTTTGTTTTAGCTGAAATAAAGCGACAGAATAAAAAGCATGTCATTACTTTTGGCGCGACGGGGACTAATGCCGGTGTTGCCACCGCCATGATGTGTTATCGCAATCAGTTGAAGTGCACGGTTTATTTATTTGAACAGCCGTTAACGAAAACAGTCAAAGACAATCTGGCTTTGATGCGAGCCTATGGTGCTGAGCTGATTTTTTGTGGTTCATTATTAAAAACCGTATTGCGTTTTTACAGCAGTCACTATCGCTTAAATTCCGACAGTTATTTTTTATGGGCGGGCTGCTCAAATTCAGTTGCCACCTTTGCTTATATCAATGCAGCCTTTGAATTAAAGCAGCAGGTCGATGCGGGGGAATTGCCGGAACCTGAACATATATTTGTTCCCGTTGGCAGTTGCTCTACCCTAGCGGGGCTTACCTTGGGAGTACAGCTTTCAGGATTAAACAGTAAAGTCATTGGCATACGAGTAGCACCTGCTTATTTAGGGCCATTTCCCGCATGCACCGCTAATGAAGTAAATAAAGTTATTAAACAAGCGGTAAAGCAAATGAAAGATTGGGGGATAGAAGGTATTGCTAACATTCCCCAATGCCATTTCGATGACGGTTTTTATGGAGAGGGTTATGGCATCGCAAGTAAAGAAAGCCAAAACGCAATTGAAGCATTTAAACAGCAAGGAATAAAATTAGAAAATACCTACTCCGCAAAAGCCGCAGCGGCATTTTTACAACAGCTAAAGCGAAGCCAGCATTCCAATGGCAGACCTCAGCTATTTTGGCAAACCTTTAATAGCGCCGATGCATTAGCACAAGCGCAAAAAGAAACGGTATCGAGTGAAGCAACTGAGTTAAGCTCTAAATTGAAACAGTACTTAGCGAATGAGAGCTAATAAGGCCAGTTGCCGAGTACTTGTCCTTGTTCACCTTTCAGCGTGAAGGACCTTATTGATTTCGGTATTTTTACTAATGTACAGGGCGAGGTGAGCATTTGCGCCTGAAGGCTATCAATAGCAGGTCGATGATCTATTTTCGTTACTTGCCAATGATCCTGTTCCATTAACCAATTTGATAATTCAATACCAAAGCCCACCGTTGGCTTTTGCCCAGCACTGACGATTAAAATATTTTCTTCTAACCAGTTAATGTCGGCATGGTTCAATTGTTGTCGAATGGCAGTGGGTAGCGCAAGCCATTCATTTTCTTGCTCAAGCCAGAAATAACTTTCCCCTTGAGACACATAGCATTGCTGGCTTTGGAAGTTGGCTGGCACAGTATAAGCTTTCTGCGCTGGCTGTGAGCCACAAGCTATTATCGATGAAAATAGCACGCCAATTAACAAGGCATTTTTCTGTTTGTTTAACATTCTTCTTTATTGTCCAAGTGTATTAGTCTTCAGTGCCTTAGTGCTCAATGCATTCTCTGTACTTATTTTATAAGCGGAAAAACCACGTCCCCTTACAGGACTGTTCACACTGTTATTGCCATTAGTAAGGTTTGACAGCCCAGAAGACACATAATTCACTGTCATATTAACCACCAAATGGGGCTGACTTTCACTGATCTCAATCGCACTCGGCTGATCTAATGTCGGATATTGCCCGCAGGATTCACCAGCATCACATATAATATTATCGAAATCCAAATCCGAGCCCGATGAAACCAAATAACGCCCTTTTTTCAAACCGTAAAGTTGATAGGAGTATTCGCCATTTTGCGGAATTAATGCCGAACTCCCCCCCACAGTTGGAAATATACCGTTCTCATCAGCCTCAGCGTCCGCATCGATTATGACGATGTATTGTACTCCAGCATTAGCAGATAACTCGGGGTTGCCGACCTGTAATTGAACCGAAATAACTAAGTCCTCAACTTCGACAAGAGAGGAACTGATTTTAATATTGGCTTGATAGCTGCCTTCTATCAACCCATCACGATCGATGCTTGCGGTATAACTGCCGAGCCCAGTGGTACGATCTAAACTTAACCAATCACTATTAGCACTACCAATAGATTGTATTTCTGCCACGATATCCCCGAGTGCAGAATCCGTTTCAACCCCTGCACTGGTCAATACAAAACTCAAGGAGAGCTGACTGACGTTAAAATACAGATAGTTATTTGAACTTAAAATCTGAGGCCCAGCATCTTGCTGTATTTGTAGAATTGCTTTCTGCGCATCAATTAAGCCGTGGCCAAAAATATCATCTCGCCCTGCCTCACCTAAGTCTTGAGTTAAATGACCAGCACTTAAATGGCCTAGAAATTCGTTATGGGTTAAGTCTGCCTGAGCTGATTTCATCAAAGCTGCAACACCCGCAACATGCGGTGCCGCCATCGATGTCCCTTGCAAGGAGCCATAAGTTAATATTGCCGGGCCACTTAGATCATCCCCCCAAGTACTCAAAACTCCGGAATCAACAGCAAAATCGCCACCGGGTGCTGCAACATCAATGGTACTTCCAAAGTTAGAGTAACTCGCTTGATTCAATGTCCGCCCAATAGCAGCGACCGAAATAACTTGCTCATAAGCCGCAGGGTAAGAAGGTGAGGAAGTAGATTCATTACCCGCCGCGGCAATAACAATAATTCCTTTGTCGATCGCCGCATCATAAACCGCTTGCTCGATATTAGAAAAACCTGGGCCACCTAAGCTCAAATTGATAATATCCGCAGGAAATGAAGATGCATTAGAATTCGCGCACACGGCACTATTACTCTGAGTTAGTTGCGCAGCAAAACACACGCCAGCAATAATATCACTAGCGAAACCTCCCTCAGCGCCTAAAACTCTAATGGGCATAATTTTTACATTGGGAGCAATTCCTGTTCCGCCAATATTATTAGCGGCAGCGGCTATCGTACCGGCAACATGAGTCCCGTGAAAACTACTGCGTTGACCACTAATCGTCTTATCACCTGGGTCATTAGGATCAGCATCTTCTGATCCCAAAGAGCCATCACCGACATAATCATAACCGGCGACGAGATTAGCCGATAAATCTGGATGGGCGGTGAGAACCCCAGTATCCAATACCGCGACAGTTACCGAGGAAGACCCTCTACTATCCAAGGCTTGCCAAGCGCCCTCGACATTTATCGAATTGTAATGCCATTGAGAAGCAGCAAAAGGATCGGTTAAAGCTGGCAAAGCGCTCGCAGTTCTTTTCCAATTAGGCTCAGCAAAAAGAATATCCTCATGGGTGGACAATAGCTCCACGACTTGCAGAGTCTCCCAATGACTTTGGGCATTTAAAGGGATGGATTGTTTTTGATACTGAATATTATTCGCCGCCAAAAAAGACTGCGCATCTGCTAAAGATAAGTTTTTAATTCGACCTAAATCCATGCGGCTACGTAAACCTTGCGTTTGGAAGGCCCGCTCAGGCTTCAACATGATATTAACCTCACCTAGCGCAAACTCTGCGTTGGTAGAATTGGCCGCCAGTTGAAACGCTAAAGAATATATGCCATGACTATGTTCAATCGAATTATCACCTCCTTGAGTGGTGGAAGGGTTGAGAGCCGTTATTTTAATAAAGTAACTACCGGTTTCTGGCACTAATAAGGAGGCGGATAAACGGCCATCAATTGCACGGGTTTGTGCACTGAGAATTTCATTCACTTTATCTTCAGAAGAAAAAAGCTCTATTAATACTCTCGCATAAAGCCCCGAGTTTTTTGCTTCCGCTATTTGAATATCAATCCCTTGAAAAGCTTGCAGCTGCAGCTGATAAAAATCCTCTGGATCTTCCTCATCAACAATACCCGATAGCTGGCTCGTTGCTGAAATTGCTTGAGCATTATCAAAGCTATTATTTTCCAAGCTTGGGACTGGGTCACGAGTATCAACATCTACCAGGTTACCTGCCGCGGCTAATAGTACCCCTGAAATACTCCCCGCTCCCACGACCACGTCGTTTTCAACGACGCCCTGATTGCCATTGAGGGTAGTATATTCTAAGCGGACTCGGTGAAGGCCTGGGTTTTCAAATACATGACTCACTGATTCAGAGGTATTCCCCCCCAGCACAGCAAAGTTTTGATCGCTAAATGACCAGCGGTAAGTTAAAACATCGACGCGTGTATCTGCTTTAAACACCCAATGAGCTGGGGCTAACTCTTCCCTCTCTAGGTAACCAATGGTCACTAAAGGTTGATCTAACGATGAGACGGAGCATGCTTGCAGCATCAAAACTGATAACAGCAAACCTATCATGGAGAGTTTAATCATTGTATGCAAAACCGAAATAAGTCTAATAGATAAAGTTTAGCCTCCTTTAGTCTTGCCACCAAACAGCTTTCCTCAATTTAATAACTTTTTAGTCCATATAATAAACTCTTAAGAATAATACCAATGATTGGCGTATAAAATAGGCACTTCGATATTGAGCTTCTACACTCAAATAATGAAGCAAGAATTGCAAACCTCAAGCCCAGTCTGTCAATATTCACACCCTATTCACGGGGCGTGCTCCCGTCTGGTCGATTCTCAGAATATCGAATCAGGCCGATGCTTTTGGCACAGCCACCAGCCCAAAACTGAACCTCATTTAAAAACAAATTTAGAAAACCTAGCCCACACAGGGGAACCCATGTCAGGCCTGCAACTGCGTAAGTCGAATCTAAATGGTATAAATCTGGTTCATCTAGGGCATAAAGATGGCTTTGAATTACTCGATTGCGATTTCTATCGCGCCGATCTCAGAGAATCACACTTATTTGGCTGTAATTTTACCGGTTCATCTTTAATGAAGGCCGATTTACGATTCTCTAACCTTCATTGTGCCAACCTAACAGGCTGCAATTTACTCGGCACCCGTTTAGAGGGCTGTCGTTTGGATAATGCTATTTGGGGAGAGCACATTGTTCAAGAGGAACAAGCAGCGGCAGCCGAAAATATTGATGCGCGTAATGATTATTGGCAGCAAGCTGAAGAAATTTATCGAAATTTGCGTAAAGCTACTGAGCAAGCAGGATTGTTTGAAATATCAGGTCATTTTTTTGAGCGAGAGATGGTAATGAGGCGTTTTCAGATGCCTCTATTTTCTAGTTCACGATTTTTATCCAAGATCGTTGATGTCTTCTGTGGCTATGGAGAGCGACCTATTCGGGTTGTCTTATTTTCATGGATTGCGATTATTTTATTCGGTGCGCTCTACTTTCTCTTAGGGATCAGTGATGACGGTCACTTATTAAGTTGGAATCACCAGCAGAGCCTTTGGCAAAATATAAGCCAGTTTATGACCTGTTTATATTTCAGCGTGGTAACTTTCACAACCCTAGGGTATGGCGATTTAACCCCAATCGGATTTTCACGAGTCCTAGCCGCAGTTGAGGCTTTTATTGGCAGTTTTACCTTAGCGCTATTCGTAGTGGTATTTGTTAAAAAAATGACCCGTTAATTTAACTGACTATTAACCGTTAACCGATAAAATTCCTCTTCTAAACTGTCCGCTACACTGGCTCGCCCCATGCTATTAAGGTAATTTTTTAAACTCTGTAATAAGACGTCAGCCTGTGCTTTTGCCTGATACCTAAAAGACGCTGGCTGATTTCGATCAACCATCATGGATAGCATATTAAAATGAGCGTCTGATAAAACCTTCTCTGATTGCGGCAACTTTTGATATTGATTTAATGCATGAGCAAGATTCATACTCGCTAATGAATAATACTGCATAAAGACGACTTGACGCTTATTGGTTGATAAGCCTAACGTTGCTTGGGTTAATGCTTTTTCAAAATACAAGATAGCGCTTTTATAATCTTTTTGATTTGAGTACTCGCTGCCTAAACACGTATTGTACTCCCACTCTTCCAATAGCTGCTGTATTTGCTTAGCTGTTTTAAGCTCTCTTGAAAATAAAGATCTAAACATATCCAAACCCACCATAAATGATAATCATTATCATTTAAGCACAATAACTAATAGGACACAATGCTTGCTTAAGAACAAACTTCACCAAGTTCAATAGCTTGGTCTAAACTATCAATTAGTACGTCGATTTTTATAGTTCTATGTGCATTTATTAGCACAGGTAAGTGTCAAATTAATACTGGGGATCCACAGGTGCAGGACGAAGAACTTCAACGATCTTATAGAGAGCAAATTCCGCAATTATTATCGGAGCTAGCCGAAGCTGCCAAACAATGGAACAAGACCCCCTCTCAAGAGTCTTTTGATCAATTTTTTAGCAAGGTTCTCGACATCAGTGGCAGCGCTGAAATGTTTGGCCAAATATCCATCGGCACAGTAGCCAAATCTTTGCAAAGTGAAATGTCACCCTTTTTCAGGTCCAAAGAAATCCCTGATAAGAGTTTAATTAAGCGCATAAACGGTATTAATGAGCAACTGCTTAGCATGATGCAGCAGCCGACGGGCGATCAAAATACTAATATTCGTGAAGTTTTATTTAAGCCAAAAGTCATTGATGACGGTTTAATGCATATTCTTGTTATCGAGGATGACCCGAAGCTGGCAGTCGATATTAAACACAAGTTATCCAGTACCAGTTTTGAAATCACTATCATTCCGAACATTGCTCAAATACAGCCTAGCTTTAAAGATAATACTCGCTGCATTATTGCCAATCTCGATGACATGAACGATAAACAAATTGAATTATTAGGCAATATCGAAGAAGTTCGTTCCTCATTACCCCTAATATTTATTTCTGATGATAATAGCATTGATGCACGCTTAAAAGCCGTTCAGGCTGGCGGGCAAGCATTTATCACTAAACCCGTTGATTATACTCAGTTATTACAAGCCATTGATTCACTGACAGAACGTCAATTGGTTCAAAAATATCGTGTATTGATTGTTGATGATCAGAAGTCTCTGTCTGATTATTATTCCAGTATATTAGAAGAGGCTGATTTTGAAGTTATGTCGGTCAACGACCCGCAAATAAATTTAATGCCGGCCCTTACAGACTTCGTCCCCGATCTGATTTTATTGGATCTTTATATGCCTTACTGCAATGGTCAAGACTTGGCAGGTATTATTCGACAAATGGATAATCTATTGAGTGTTCCATTGGTATTTTTATCGGCTGAGTCCAGTACTGACTTACAATTACGTGCGATGTCGACTGGTGCCGATGCCTTTTTGACTAAGCCGGTATCCCCTGATGACCTGTTACTGACGGTGCAATCTAGAATTAAACGTGGTCGTGCCGTGCATGATCTAGTGACTAAGGACCCACTATCCGGCCTACTCAATCGCCGAGAGAGTATTCGCCGACTAGATGAAGAAATCTCACGTAGTCGTCGCAATGACACCCCCCTTTCCGTCGCAATGCTAGATCTTGATCACTTTAAAAAAATTAATGATACCCAAGGTCATGCTATTGGTGATTGGGTCATCAAGTTTTTTTCTCGCAGTATGCAAAAGATTTTTCGCGAGAGCGATATCATTGGTCGCCATGGAGGAGAAGAATTCATAGTCATCTTTCCTGATACCGAACCCGAGGCCGCTCAGCTGGCTTGTAAACGTTTGAAGAAATACATTAAAGAAAGTGAAAAAGACCTACCCTGTGCTTTCACTTATAGTGGTGGGCTAGCCTTTGCAGGCGGTGATGAAAGCAGTAATAGCATTTTAGAGCGGGCTGATGTGGCGCTATATAAAGCCAAAGAAAAAGGCCGCAATAAAGTCATTACCGCCACTGACAATCCTAGAAGCTAGACTCAGCCAGCTCTTTAAATTCAATGCGTTAAACCTAGCCTAAACCTCAACCTGGACTAGGTTTAACTCTATAGCGTTTAGAAACTATTGAGTCTGAAAGCTCAAACGATCCCCTTCAACATCTGCAATGATCTGCTCCCCTGGCATAAACTCACCGGATAGAATGGCTTGAGCCAAAGGGTTTTCAACCCACTGCTGAATTGCCCGCTTCAATGGACGTGCTCCAAAAACAGGATCATAGCCCAGCTCAACCAACTTAGCTTTTGCCGCAGCGGTTAATGTTAGCGTTAAATCTCGATCGGCAAGACGACCAGATAAAGCTTGCAATTGAATATCGGCAATACCACTTATTTGATCTTTTAATAACGGATGAAAAACTACCGATTCATCAATACGATTAATAAATTCAGGTCGGAAGTGGCTACCCACAATTTCCATCACCGCATCCCGCATGCCTTCATAATCCTGATCCAGATTATCACTATCACTTCCCAGCGCTAACGTTTGAATAACATCCGACCCTAGGTTAGACGTCATCACAAGTACCGTATTTTTGAAATCGACCCGACGCCCTTGGCCGTCAGTTAACTGGCCATCGTCCAATACCTGCAGAAGGATATTGAATACATCAGGGTGCGCTTTTTCTACCTCATCTAATAAGATCACTGAATAAGGTTTACGTCGCACAGCTTCGGTTAAATGTCCGCCCTCTTCATAACCCACATACCCTGGAGGGGCACCAATCAAACGCGCTACCGAATGCTTCTCCATATACTCAGACATATCAATCCGCACCATAGCGTCATCGCTATCGAATAAGAAGGTTGCTAATGCTTTGCATAATTCTGTTTTACCTACGCCAGTAGGCCCTAGGAATAAGAAAGAGCCATTAGGGCGATTAGGATCACTGAGTCCAGCCCGTGAACGACGAACCGCATTAGAAACTGCTGCAATGGCCTGAGCCTGACCGACAACTTGGTGATGGAGCTCTTCCTCCATGCGCAATAACTTCTCACGTTCACCTTCTAACATTTTAGTCACCGGTATACCTGTCCACTTTGAAACCACCTCGGCAATTTCTTCTTCCGTTACTTTATTGCGCAATAACTTGAATTGCTGGCTACCCTGTGCTTCTGCTTCATCTGCGGTCGTCAGTTTTTTCTCTAGCTCAGGAATAATGCCGTACTGCAGCTCAGACATTTTCTGCAAATCCCCACTACGACGGGCGGCTTCCAAATCGGCTTTTGCGGCTTCCAGTTTTTCTTTAATTTCAGAAGCGCCTTCCAATAATGCTTTTTCATGCTTCCAAATTTCTTCTAACTCTAAATAAGCACGGCCCGCTTTATTAATCTCTTCGTTCAGATCGGAGAGACGTTGTTGTGCGGCATCATCGGTTTCTTTGCGCAGCGCTTCGCGCTCGATCTTCAATTGAATCAAACGACGTTCAAGCTTATCCATTTCATGAGGCTTTGAATCTATTTCCATTCGAATGACCGAGGCCGACTCATCAATTAAATCAATCGCTTTATCCGGTAATTGACGATCTGGAATATAGCGGCTCGATAATTTGGCGGCGGCTATGATCGCACTGTCGGTAATTTGAACACCATGATGCACTTCATAGCGTTCTTTTAATCCTCGTAAGATAGCAATGGTATCTTCTTCATTAGGTTCATCGACCAATACCTTTTGGAAACGGCGTTCAAGCGCCGCATCTTTTTCAATAAACTCTCGGTATTCGTCCAGGGTCGTTGCCCCGACGCAATGTAATTCGCCTCGGGCTAACGCGGGCTTTAACATATTCCCCGCATCCATCGCGCCATCGCCTTTACCTGCGCCGACCATAGTATGAAGCTCATCGACGAATAAAATGATTTGGCCTTCATCTTTCGCGACATCTTTTAATACCGACTTTAAACGCTCTTCGAATTCTCCACGATATTTCGCCCCCGCAATTAAAGCCCCCATATCTAAAGAGAGAATACGTTTGTTTTTTAACCCCTCCGGCACTTCGCCATTAATAATTCGCTGAGCAAGGCCTTCGACCACCGCTGTTTTGCCAACACCCGGAGCACCGATTAATACAGGGTTATTCTTTGTGCGGCGTTGTAGTACTTGAATGGTGCGACGGATTTCATCATCTCGACCAATCACCGGATCCAGTTTATTCTGCTCAGCGCGCTCAGTTAGATCGATACAATATTTGTCTAACGATTGACGATTATCTTCCGCATTGGCGTCATTCACTTTTTCACCTCCACGAATATCATCAATTGCCTGATCTAAACTTTTCTTAGTTAAACCATGTTGTTGCAATAACTTACCAACACCACCGCGTTCACCCAACGCAACGACAATAAAGAGTTCACTGGAAACAAACTGATCCCCACGCTGTTGTGCTTCTTTATCAATTAAATTTAATAAACGCCCAAGTTCAGGAGCGATTTGTATATTGCCATCGGGTGAAGAGACCGTGGGCTGTTCTTTTAAAATTTCATGTAAATCTTGTTCGAAGCCCGGTACTTGAACTCCCGCTTTACGCAAGAGAGTACGGACAGAACTATTGGTTTGCTGCAACAGCGCTAATAGCAAGTGCACACTGTCGATTTGGTTATGATCATTCCCTAGCGCTAAACTTTGAGCTTCACTTAAGGCGTTTTGTAAACTGGTGGTAAGTCGATCCATTCTCATCGAGATCACTCCTATATAACGATTATAAAAAGCATAGAGATAAATTCTTTGTCCTGCTTGTTAAATGGAGGTGGATTATTATATTTCAACCTTTTCTCATTTGATATGAATCAATTTCATGGTAATTCAACAAAATCTCCAATCTGTCAGATCCTCTAAGCTAGCAAAGCCCCTTATCAGGACCTAACAAATTACAAATTGGCCCAGAGTGTCATACCATTTTCACCACAATGTCATAAAGTGTAATTACAGTAGTGATACGATTGTTCCAATTGGTTAAACCGCATCACAACTAACTTAAAAGTCTCGATGCTCGACAGCCAATAACTATAAATCAGGTTGCGATCGTCGAACCTTAACCTAAAGCAAACCACCGTCAACAATAGAAGAGATCAAAGAATCACTCTATTGAGGAATGCTTCATTCAAACCACTGACTCTTCGCAAGAAGACACACAGAGGATACAAAACATGATGTTAAAGCGACTGATAACCGGCTTGGCCTATTTGATGTTAATGGCAAGCTCGTCTCTCTGGGCAAATACCGCTAATGTAGACCTAGCAGGAGATACTTCTGCCGGTGCTATCAACCCTGTGCAAGTACAAGCGATTAGCGGCGAAGCGGAAGGCAATAAATTCCTTTCTTTTACCGCCAACATTTTCGATACCATTGAAGATAAAATTACTGGCACCGTCACCGACGTCAGCGCACCTTTTGAAGAGTGGAGCTATAGCCGTGGCATAGGAACCATTCCTGATTCTTGCCAAGGTGGATACAGCCCTAACGCAGGTTTATGCGCTCAAGATTGCCCTGCGGGTTATGATTCTGTTGCAGGCGTTTGCTGGCAGCAGTGCCCAGCGGGATATTCTGATACTGGTGCTTTTTGTACACTATGGAAGTGGTGGCCAAAAACGATCACTAAAAAATCATGGGTTCAGCCACGTACACTCATGAGCTGTGCTGCGGGCCAATCAAAAGAAGCAGGCTTATGCTATGAGCCTTGTGCTGAAACATTCACTGGCGTAGGTCCTTTATGTTTTGGTCAGTTTGGTGGTCTAGCAGATCAACAGCGTATTCTTGATCAAGCAGGTGCTCAACAAGCGGCCGCGCTTGCAGCCTCAAGCCAGGGCGGAATTGTCTTGGGCGAAGGTCAAATACCAAAATTAAAAACCGATATGTCATTCACTCCGATTGTTTGTGGCTTAGATGCGATTGAAGGGGCTTTTGGCTTACCAGTTCCTGATCCGGTTAATATTGGTGGCAGCATTGTGAACGCCGCTGGCGATGGCATTGTTGGCGCCATTTCAGATTCCATTGCAAAGGACTCCAATAGCGCTTGGTTTGTGCCTTCACTATCACAAACCGTTCTATTCGACTTCTCTGCGGAAGCCAGCTGTGATGATGATGGTACCGTTGCTAAAGCGGCATTAAACTTCAAACCTAGTGTGACGGTTCAGGCCAGCACGCGCATGTTCGATACCGCACTTCATAGTCTAACAGGCGTTGATTTAGGGGTTATGCAAGTATCCTTATACGAACTGATTCCGTTCCGTATCTATGGCACAGTCGGCACAACGCTAGGCGCTGATACCACAATCAGTTCAACCGTTGATCGCTCTCAACCACCAGTTATTATTGATGGCCGTCAGCATGCGAATGCAACCCGCTTAGATGTTATTCCTTCGATGGACCTTTGGTTATCGTCTCAGGCTTATATCCGCATCACCAGCTTCTTAAGCTTTATCCCAGACTTATTACAAGTCGGTGCTGAATTTAAGCTGTGGGTCATGGAACTAGCAATGCCTTATGCTTTAGAGGAAGGCGTGCGTAATGTTGCCGGCATTGATGAAGTGTATAAAACAGAATCTTTGCAGACTGATATTGAATCAGGTCGTGGTTTTGTTAATACCTTCTTAAAAGTACTTGGCTTTGATATCAATGCCTTCGGTGATGATGCTGATGTACATTGGGATGGTGTTACTTACCATACGGTTAACTTCGCTACAGAAGAAGCATCTGCAGTAGCGCTTTAGCCCTATAAACCAACCATATTTTTCATAAGTTTTATTTTATGAAACCTAAAAAAGCCCTTAGTCATTACTAATGGGCTTTTTTAATTTATGATCTTTAGTTTTACCCAATAGCCATTGACGAAATATGAATATTCTTAAAAAGATAGTTTTTGCTTTAATATCAATTTTACTCATTTTTGCTGGCAGCTTTTATGTCTATATTCAGACCCTACCTACAGCACCACCGGATTTTGTTGATGTTAATGAAATAGATCATAATAAGGCCGCAAGTATTTTTGAATGCACGAATAATCAGCATTTCAACTATGCCTATGCGGTTGATGTAAGCATAGAATCTGTTCTCAATGGTCAGCCAGTCTACCAATCGAACATTAGCTTTGATACTCAGTTGAGCCAAACCAATGATGCCGTTATTCAAGGAATTGCTAACGATATATTAATCGATGAAGGCCAAGGGCCTTCGATGATAAAAGATGTGTATTACATAAGCCGCGTCGACCCACAGCCCTACGCGATGTTTACCGCCTTCAATGATCTTGGATTGGCCGAAAAGCACCCAATGAAGATTCTTGCACAGTTATTTAAAGCACTCTCGGTCGGACGTGAAAATGAAAACTACTTTTTCCCTTATGATTCAATGCGTCGTACTTATCACTATCGCCATGACAACAACCATATCAGCCGTAATGCCAGTGCAACCACGTCTAACCTCAATACATTAACGACCAGTTTGCAATCGACGACAGGCAATAATAGTTGGAAAATCACTTTAGATAATGACTGCATGCCAAAACAACTGGCCTCTGAAGAACGCCAAGGGATTTCCGCGGCAGGACACCAGGGCTATATTAAGTTCGTGATTAACGCGAAGAAAATAAAACCCTACCAGAACCTTAACGCATTGAAACTCACCAACTTAAGCAATGTGAACAACCAATGGCAAACTCAGGCAATTGCCTCCTCGGCCTTTGAGAAATCCGTCAGCGATGAACAAGAGCTATGGCAAATCATTAATGGATTCTCTACTGATAAAAATACGGCGAAATTGATCAAGGCCGCAGAATATTTAATTGAGCACATTAGCCCAGATGAGCTGACTGAAAAAATTTCCGACCAAAGCCTAAGTGATTTCGCCAAGCGCGACCTCGCCTTTGCACTTAGTTTAACTGGCCATGTCGATGCGGAAAATTACATCATCGATACTTTAACCAGCTTATCCTCGCTCGGAGCTAAAGACGATTTAGACATCGACTTACAAAAAGTTCGCTTAATGGTCGCACTCTCGGGCAATGGCCAAGTATCCGAACAAGGCTTTCAAGCACTCACCTCTCTTTCAGAGGACCCTGATGAAAGTAGTAACGTTCGAAATAATGCCTTAATAAATTTAGGCTCTACCCTGCAGCAATTAACAAACCAAGGGCAAGACTCATCCGGTTTAGCAGATCAATTAACGACAACGCTCAGTCAAGCGATGGAAGAAGGGAATGCCGCGTCGGCGATTCTCGCAGCGGGAAATGCCAATTTAACCAGCTTAGATTCGCAAATCATGGAAAAGCTAAACTCAACTAATAGCAAAGAACGTTATGCCGCCGCCAGTGTATTGGCGAGAGATCCTGATTATAACGATGACCTTATTCAGCATTTAGCGAATGAGTCGTCAGATCTCGTAAGCTATGCCATTTTGACCAACCTAGACCGTGCGAGTTTAAGTACTCAACAGAAGGATCAATTAGTTGATATTGCTAATCGGGCAAGTACTGATATCAATAATGTCATCAATAAATTAATTGAATAATGTAGCAACTTGATCAGTTATAACCTCTAGCTATATTGACAAATAGCACATAAATGAATGTCATCTATACTCATTGATAGAACTATTGTTTTATTAATGAGACCAATATGAAGTCATCATCACTACGCCTGAAGTTAATGGCTGCCAGTCTAATTATGCTATTGGCTATGGCCATCGTACTCAGCATCAACGTAAACCGCGCGTTAAGTAATACTGGAACCGAGCTAAGTAACCGAGCGCAAATCGACCTTAAACAAGCCGTCTACGATCAATTGCGTGCCGAATCAGCGGGTTACGGGAGTAAAGTTGCCAGTTATATCAATACAGCCTACCAACTGCCCATGACAATGGCATCAATGCTGAAACAGTCCATAGATTCAGATCAACTGCCATTAGCAAGAGTTCAAGTTAACGCGCTAATTCAAGCCCAACTCGCCGCCAATACCAATGTCAGCTCTTTTTATACTCAATTTGAAAGTAATGCTTTTGATGGTAATGATAGTGCCTATCAAAGCAGTAGCGCAGACTACAATGCGATGGGAACCGGCGCTCTAGAAATTTACTGGGTTCGCAATCGCCAACAAGAATTAATTCAATATCGAATTGAAGATTCAAATGAAAAGTATGCCGATACACTAAATGAATTTGGTATTCGTGAAGCGGAATGGTACTTATGCGCTAGGGATAGTAAAAAGCCCTGTGCAATGGAACCTTATATGTATGAGATTGAGGAAGGTTATGAAGAATTAATGACCAGCCTTACCGCACCGATTGTAATTAATAATAAATTTCGAGGCCTGGTAGGAGTTGATGTGAATCTTCCAAAATTCCAACAGCTAACGGAGGAGCTTAGTAAATCATTATTCAAAGGCGCTGCAAAAGTAACCCTAGTCAGTGAGAAGGGCTTAATTGTCGGTAGCAGTCATTATTCACAGCATACCGCTCGGCCGTTAAAAGAAGCCTTACCAGAACATGCCCAAGCTTATCTGCAATTAACCGATAGTAACGACTTATTAGAAACAGAATCCCAATTTGTGGTAAGCAAAGACATCCACATAAAAGCATCTGATAATCACTGGCAATTTATTATCGAGCTGCCAAAGAAAGTGGCCCTAGCCAGAGCTCACGCTTTAATCAACGAGCTTGATGATAGTTTTTCTAACATTAATACTCAGCAATTAATGCTAGCGTTTATCGTTACCCTGCTCGCGGCAATCATCATGACCTGGATGATTAAATCCATCGTCCAGCCATTATATGAGTTACGCCAACGCATCGATAACCTTGCCAGTGCCGATGGCGATTTGACGCAATCCATCAAGTTGGATACCCATGCAGAGTTGATTGCGCTAAGCAGTGGTTTTAATCTTTTTTTACAAAAGTTACGCGCCATGATTAATGAACTAAAAACGGTCAGTAATGAGGTACGTAATTCATCAAGTACCAATGAACAAATCAGCCGCAAAACAAATCAGAATACCAGCCAACAACAATTAGAAATATCCAGTGTCGTGACCGCCACCAATGAAATGTCAGCGACCTCTCACGAAGTATCGCGCTTAGCTCAATCTTCTGCCGATGGCGCAAAGCAAGCCCAAGATATTATTCACCGCTCACAAACTACACTATCTACTGCCGTTGATAGCGTTCGTTCATTATCACAAGATATGAGCCAAGCCAGTGATTCCATTTCACAAGTCGCTTCTCGAAGTGAAGATATTACTCGTATCATTGATGTTATTAAGGCTATTGCTGAACAAACCAACCTATTGGCATTAAATGCCGCCATTGAAGCCGCTCGTGCAGGGGAACAAGGAAGAGGCTTTGCCGTAGTTGCCGATGAAGTGCGTAGCTTAGCCTCTAAGACCCAAAACTCTACGGATGAAATCAACAACATGATCCAGAGCCTACAACAAGAAGTCTCAAAAGCTGTCACTATTATCGATGATAGCAGCACTAAGGCTGAATCCAGTGTTGAGCAAACTCATCAAGCATTTAGTTCACTAGAAGAAGTCGTCAGTACCACAAATACCATTACCGATAATGCCGATCAAGTTGCCGCTGCCGCAGAAGAGCAAAGCCAAGTCGCCGAAGAAATTAATAAGAACCTGACAATCATAGGGGATGCTGCCGATACGCTTGCTGAGCTCGCTCAGCAGTCCAATTCCAGCAATAAACATCTTATTAATCAAATTGATACTTTGGATCAACAGCTTGATCAACTTCGTACTTAATGCTGGAGTGCATAATTCAATATAACTGTGAGCGCTTACTAAGTGAGTTCTCATAGCACACTATTCTTTACCCTTGTTTCCCTAGCCTAACACCTCTATAACTGAAGAGACTCTTGTGAATTATCAGGGGGAGTTATGGCATCCGGATATCCAGCAACTGGGCTACCAAAAGCGACAAATTACCGCGACTGGTTCTTGCCCCTAGAATACGATGAAATAAGCTTACGCCAAGGCTTAGAGAGCCTATCTGCGCTAGGAGCTCCTGAGGAAGACATTCCCTTTATCGTGCGCTTATTAGAGAACCCTGAGGGCCTTGGAATATTATCCGGCAGTGTTGATCTTCATCAACACGACTGCATTCACCTTATTTTGGGTCGTGGCTTATTACCAAAAGATGAAGCCTTTATCATAGGTTTTACCATGGGCAGTACCAAGCACATTTCGACTTGGGAAGAAAAACTGTTCGGCTGGATCAGTCAAAACTTTTACCCTGAAGTCTATCGCTTTAATCGTGAAGATTTACAAATTTTTAATGATGCCTTACACCTAGCACAAGTCAGTCACTGCAAAGCCTTTGATGAAGTCGACTTTGACCAATTCCTCGACACATCACTCAAAGATATTAGAAGCTACCTAGGGCTCGAAATCGAACTCATTCAAACTTATTACCAGCTGGAAAAACAACGCTACCCCAATGCAATCGAAAGCCAACGTTTAATATTTTCCGATCCTGATCTAGCCGAAGATATACCCATACGAGGTTTATCATGAACAATCAATCTGTTAAAAATTTCTTCTCTCTTTTATGGCAAGATTACTTACAGCTCACTCCGCAAGCAACTGTCATTCAAGAAGCATTAAAACAACATAACCCTGAATTAATTAATGACCATGTAGCCTTTCGCACATTCGACATTGCCGGCATGGATATCGATTGCTTAGAACAATATCTATTTTCGCTCAACTATGAAGTATTAGATAGCTACCGCTTTCCCGATAAACACTTATCTGCTTGCGCCTACATTCACCCAGATAAAAAAATTGCTAAAATATTTCTCAGTCAGCTGCACATAGATCAATTAAGCGAACAAAGTCAGCAAATAATTAGTCATAAATTATCGACTTCCACTCCTTTAGCCAAAGATAACAGTTTATTTTACAGCGGTCGCCACTGGGGTTTACCGAGCTGGGATGAATACAAGATTTTGCGCTCTGAAAGTGAGTACGCGGCATGGTTAATGGCAGTAGGCTTTCATGCAAATCACTTCACGCTAGATGTTAATGCGTTCAATTCTGGCAGTGATAGACAGTTCGACTGGCTCAGCCTAATTAAGTTAATGGAAAGCAATCACATAGCAATGAACCCTGAAGGAGGCGTCATTAAAGGCAGTCCGGAGGTATTATTAGAACAGGCTTCGACAATCGCAGACGACATACACATTGAATTTGACCAAGGGCCCAAGACCATTAAAAGCTGTTTCTACGAGTTTGCTAAACGTTTTCCTCAAGCTGATGGTCAAGAATACCAAGGATTTGTGGCCGCCAATGCCAACCAGATTTTTTCTTCTACCAATACCACTTAAGGCAGGTGATCATCAATGAGAAAAATTATTATTATTGGTGCAGGTAAAATCGGCAGTACTATTTTTCATTTTTTAACTGCTTTAAAGGCAAACATTAACACCTCTATCGGTATAACGATTGCCGATAATAATCCTGCCTCACTAGCCGAGTTCGCTAACGACCATATCCTTGAGCTACCAGACCCCTGCAGCTTTGAGCAAGTTTTTAAACAGTACTCATTCGATGCGGTCATTAACGCTGGACCTTATAATCTAAGTATCCCTATTGCAAAAGCGGCTCATAAAAATGGCCTCAGTTATTTCGATCTTACTGAGGATGTTGCATCGTGTGAGTATATTCAAAAATTAGCCAAGACGAGTCAATCAAGCCAGGTATTCGTGCCACAATGTGGTTTGGCACCGGGCTTTATTAGTATATTAGCCCGCAGCTTATATGATCAATTTGAAACATTGGAAAATGTACACTTACGTGTCGGCGCTCTCCCTCAATATCCAACTAACCAAATGTTGTATAACCTTACCTGGTCAACGGCAGGATTAGTTAACGAATATTGCAACCCCTGCCAAGCCATTGAACAAGGTAGCCTTGTTTCACTCGCCCCCCTTGAAAGTAAAGAAGTATTCTCGTTGGAAGGTATTGAGTACGAGGCGTTTAATACTTCCGGTGGCCTGGGTACATTAACTCAAACGCTGATGGGAAAAGTTGAGCAGTTAAATTATAAAACCGTACGCTATCCAGGTCATAGAGACTTGATGAAATTTTTGCTGAAAGATCTTAAATTTCAACAGACGCAAAAACGCTCTCAACTCATTCAATTATTAGATCAAAGTATTCCTATGACGACTCAAGATGTCGTTCTCATCATGGTATCGGTGTCAGGAAATATTAAACCAAGCCCCCCTTCTCCGACAACGAATGAACATAACTTCAATAGCATCACTGACAATAATAAATATCAACAGCTCACTGAATTAAGACACATTTATCACGGCACGATTAATCTACCATCGTTGGATGGCCATGATTTTAGCGCCATTCAAATTTGTACTGCGGCAAGCCTTAGCGCAATCATAGAGCTTTGGTTAACTGACAAATTGAATAGCTCAGGGTTTATTACTCAAGAAAGCATTTCATTGCGACAATTTTATCAAACTCATTTTGGTAAATATTTAATGGCAACATAGATAATAGCTGAGGTATGACCATGGATAATAGCTTACATTTATTCGAGTTTACTGATCATAGCGATAAGAAAAACCCGCTCTTTTGCTCTGCGGTTCAAGGAGAACATAGCTATTGGTGTAAGAAATCGAATGACTCACACACCATCATAAATACTTCCCCCATCGATCATTCTCTAATCGCAGAATTTACCGGTTCTGACCATCAACTTACCGATCAGCTCATAAAGCAAAGCCAGCTTGCTTTTCAACAATGGCGCTCTCAGCCTGCCCCTTTAAGAGGACAATTAGTTAAGAAGATTGCTCAACAAGCGGTAAAACATAAAGCAGAGCTAGCGACTTATATCACCTTGGAAACAGGAAAGACCCAGCAAGAATCCCTTGGTGAAGTACAAGAATGGATCGATATGTGTGATTTTGCGGTAGGCCTTTCTAGGCAATTACACGGATTGACCATTAGCAGTGAACGCCCCCTCCATCATATGCGTGAAACTTGGCACCCTTTGGGCCCTATAGCTGTCATCAGTGCGTTTAACTTTCCAGTCGCTGTCTGGGCCTGGAATGCCATGTTGGCTTTCATCTGTGGCGATACGGTTATTTGGAAACCCTCAGAGCAAACGCCATTATGTTCTCTGGCCTGCGAGAAGATCATTAGCTTAGCGATTCAAGACTGTGAATTTGATATTCCTGACGCCCTTCACACAGTCATTATGGGCGATAAAAAACGGGCGCAGCAGCTCGCCGACGATCACCGCATCCCTCTAGTATCGGCCACAGGTTCCGTTGCAATGGGAAGAGAAATTAATCAACGCACCGCTCAAAGATTAGGGCGTTCTTTATTAGAGCTCAGTGGTAATAACGCATTGATCATATCTAAAGACTGTAATTTAGAACTGGCGTTACGCGCAGTATTATTTTCCGCTGTGGGCACCAGTGGACAGCGCTGCACAAGTCTTAGGCGCTTAATTATTCATCAAGATATAGCGGACCAATTTATAACCGATTTAATATCCGCTTATCAATCCATTACCATCGGTGATCCTAGAAATCCTGATGTTCATTTAGGGCCACTGATTAACAAACAGGCTTTTAACAATATGCGCGACAGTATTGAGCATGGCATTGCGCAAGGCGGAAAGCTTCTCTATGGCGGAGATCAAATGAAGACATCCGTGCCTAAGGGAGGCTATTACGTGCGACCCGCGATAATGGAGATAGACAGTGAAGCTGAGATTATTCAACAAGAAACCTTTGCGCCATTATTGTTTATAGTTCGCTATCAAGCGTTTCAACAAGCCATTACTATCAATAACAATTCATCCCTTGGCTTATCTTCCGCACTGTTCAGTAATAGTTTACAAGAATGTGAGTATTTTCTATCGGCGCTCGGCTCTGATTGTGGCATAAGCAATATTAATATTGGTACTTCTGGGGCGGAAATTGGAGGAGCCTTTGGTGGTGAGAAAGATACCGGAGGTGGACGAGAGTCTGGGTCAGACGCTTGGAAAAATTATATGCGAAGAGCAACCAATACCATTAACTATGGTGATCAGCTGCCCCTCGCACAAGGGATAAAATTTTAACCCTGCGCTTACCTTCTGTTAAGCGCTAATAGCGTCACTTTCTAATGGAGCAAGGCTCGCCGTATTTGGGCGTGCAATGGCTGGCGCAATAGCCTTTGTTAAACGATTTGCTTGATCATTGGTTTTATAAGAAATCGCATGATTATGTTCAGTCGATTTCTCTTTAACCGTTTTAACAAAGAACCAATCCGCTTGGGCACGCTCTTCAGTGACATCTAGAATAAAGAAGCCATTATGAACCATATCGCAATGTTTCAAATGAGGGCTACTCGACTTTAATGCCGCCGCAGCAATATCACCAATCACAGGAGGTAATGCTGGTGAAGATACTGATGGTGTAACAAATTCCACCGCCAGAGAACCTTCCCCGGTATCGCCATTATAATAGCGTTTATCAAATGGATCATGAGCAAGATCAGCTACCCAGGTTGAGTGAATATCACCAGTTAAAACCACCATATTATCGATATTATTATCGTCGATAAAATTGAATAAACGCTTACGCGTTGCTGTATAGCCATCCCAAGTATCTAAGAAGAAAGAGATCCCACCTCCTAGACGATCTGGTAACGCTACAGGTCCTAGTTGTTGAATTTGAACCTGCTGACCTAATACCTTCCACTTGGCTGTCGAAGATTTCAGTTGGTTATGCAACCAAGCTTCTTGTTCAAATCCCATTAACGTACGGTTTTCATCGTGACGTATTTGCTGGGCATAAAGGCCACTAGGCTGCTCATCACGACCTTCGACTCGAGTATCTAACATCAACAAGTCAACCAAATTGCCAAAAGGTAATTTTCGATAAAGAGAGCCAAGATCTTCCGGCTGATTGCGAATTGGCATCCATTCAAAATACGCCTGCTTCGCTTTTGCTTTACGAACTAAAAAATCGCCTTCGTTATCACTGTGATTACCCGCACCTTCTTTCCAGGTATCGTTGGCAAATTCATGATCATCCCAAGTCACGATAAAGGGATACTGCTGATGTACAGCTTGTAAATCAGGATCTCGCTTATACAAGTTATGGCGTTGGCGGTAATCCGTTAAGTTAACAATTTCATGCTTAGGTAACAGATCGCGTTGCAGCTCTAAGGATTTATCTCCATATTCCCCAACCCCATACTCATAGATGTAATCACCTAAATGTACGACGGCATCAAGGTCATTGCGCTCAGATAAAATACGATAAACGTTAAAATAACCGTGTGGGAAACTCGAGCAAGAGACAACCGCTAAGCGCAGACGATCTAAACCGGTTTCTGCTGCTGTTTTAGTTCGACCAATGACCGACTTTTTATCACCGGCTGAAAACTGATAGTAATACCAAGTATTGGGTAATAAACCATCAGCATCCACCTTAACCGTAAAATCACGACTAGAATCAGTCTTAACCGTACCGCTATTCACTTCCTGCTGCATTTCAACATCTTCACAAATGCGCCAAGTGACTTCAGTTTCTGCATTTATCTGCGGGGAAATACGCGTCCACAAAATGACTCGATCACTTAAAGGATCTCCTGAAGCGACCCCATGGCCAAAATCAACAATCACTTTTTCTGCTAATGGATCAACAGCAGGCTTACTACTCATGGCCATCGTTGGCCCAGTCACTGCTGCGGAGGCGCCAAAGATACCGGCATTTTTTAATAAACTTCTACGTGATACAGACATAAATATTCCTACGATGTTCGTATAATTATTTTTACAACGTGATTGGCTGCACAATGCGGCCTTGGACTCAACTAGTCAGCATTGCGAGTAATCGTTTGCTGGTGAGCAACCGAATATTCACCGTCTGCATTTAGTTGATAGGCTGTACCACGGAATTCGTCCCCTTCGATTTCAATATAAAAGAAACCCAGCGTCTCATCGGCTTGCCAATAGGATTGGTTACGGTCTGGATTACTGAAACTACGAGTCTTAGCCCCTGCACCAGAAACCATATGGAAGGTTTTGCCACAGGTTTGTACTGGACGTAACCATTGCATGTCATGATCATGACCCGCAATAACAACATCAACACGATTACAGACTTCCTGCTCTAAGAAATCCTTGTAGGCTTTACCTAAGCCCGCAACATAATCATATAAACCCGCATTACCATGAGAACCGTTAGACATGTAAGGGTGGTGAGCAAAAGCAATTTTCCACTTACCCAAAGAAGACTTGATCGTATTATCAAACCACTCAGCTTGCTGTTTTTTATACGGTAGCTGCCAATATTTAGAATTAATATCTGACAGTCCCGCAAGAGGATTAGAATCTAAAGAAAAGAAATCAACTAACGGTTCACTCTCCGCAAGTGGCGCACTGAAGTGGTAGTAACGCGCCGGCATGTTCCACTTATCACTGCTTCTATTTTCTTTGTAATGATAATCAACTTGGAATTCACCCTTCTTATTAGTTAAGCCACCACCGGCGAAATAAGAGTTATCGTGATTCCCCAAGGTCATGTAAAAAGGAAAATCTAAGTTTGCATACGGCTTTTCAAACTTATCTTGCCATTGCGCATCGTCGACAGAATCAACACCGGACTCGTAAATATTATCACCGAGACCCAAAGCAAAATCACATCCTCGGTCAGCACACACTTTTTCAATGGCACTGGCTACTTGGTACTGCCCTGCTTTTCCTGTTCCTGTATCACCAACCGCAATAAAACGGACAATTTTACCTGCTGCTTCAACACCTTCGATATCTTCTTTAAGATCAGGGGTTTTAGACATCGCCATTACTTGACCCGAAATTGCCATGGTGAGTAATGACAGAATCAAAGGCCGTTTATTAATCTTTTTTATCATCATGTAGTTCTTCGTTAAGAAGCTCCGGTAATTATAATAATGCCGTTATCATACTGCTGGCATATTACAACTTTGTTATTATTATATTTCTATTGGATGTCGTACCACCTTTAAAATGGGACGTACATACCAAGTAATATTTAAGCCTCTCTACTCATAACTATCAATAGAGTGGGAGGTCAAACCATAAGACCAATTGAGCCAACATATGAAGTTCGCTAGCCATGATTGCCTGCAGCTAAACCGTTTTTATAAACAGAATAAAGACAAAGCGAGAGCTAAACCGAGCGACTTAATGTACGGAGCAGTTGATGATGATGGGCAAACCTGTTCAGTATTACGCTTATTAGCTTATGACGAATTTCTTTTCTTGCGCAGCGTCTTAACGGCAGAGGAATTTCGCGGCCATGGAGTTGCGTCTGCTCTGATTAGATACGCAATCAATCAACAAATTCAGCCTATTTACACATTACCAACCCCACTAGCCCTATCACTCTATCAGCGCTTAGGGTTTACTCCGGTGAATCTAGCGGATATCCCTAACGAGCTTTTAGCCAGTTACCGACGTTTTCGACAATCGACCAATGGCCCCACAGTCATGGTGATTCACCCTAAGGTCGGGTAATATGCCGCCATGAGTGATCTTTAAAAAATCCTGACACTTATTAGCCCTAGCTTTAGGGCATTAACTTTAGGCACACATAAGGCTTTCTTCCATGGCTAAGAACAATCGTCTAACCAATGCGGTTAATGTATTTCAAAAATTCCCCGAATCTATCCGTACTTATGCGCTTTCAAAAGCTATGGGTAATGTTGTTAAGTACGCAGGAACATCTGGACTGCGCTATGAAAAACTGACCCCGACAGAATGTATCGTCGTAATCCCTAACCGCAAAAAAGTTCGAAATCACATTGGTAGTGTGCATGCTGCTGCTATGGGTTTACTGGCCGAAACGGCAACAGGCTTCATGACAGGCTTAACCGTTCCAGACAATCGCATTATCGTAATCAAATCGATGCATTTAGAGTATTTAAAGCAAGCAACTGGAGATATGAAGGCCGTTGCGACTTTCACTGATGAACAGGTTGACTTCATTAAACAAAATGAAAAAGGGGATATAAACGTTCCTGTAGTCATTACCGATGCTAAAGGCGTAGAAACTGTTAAGGCCACCATGATTTGGGCTTGGGCACCGAAGCGTAAATAGTAGCCTGCTAATGCACTATTATTTAATATAAAAAAAGCCGCATTTGCGGCTTTTTTTATATACAACTTTTAATCGAAATTTTGAAGATTATATTTTCCAGGTGCGTACGACTTCGAAGCTATATTCATTAATCCAATCTTCAAGCTGACGAGGATTACGCTTAATTTTCTCTACCGTTTCATGCGTTGCAGGATTTTTATATCGCCCAACAGCCAGCTTTGGCTTAGGTAAGCTAGAGACTTTATCTTTGCGCTCTTCTTTCTTTAAGGCTTTTTCAAAGTGCTTTTTCAATGACTCGTAAATGCGGCCTGGCTTTTCGGCTTTGGCAAGATCTTGCACCCACGCTAGAATTTGGTCACCACGAGAGACATATAACTCAGCTTCCGTTAATGCCATTTGATTGCATAAACGCTTAATGGTCTGATCAAATTCGGTAAAACCTTCGATTTTCTTCTCTTGATCCAGCTTTAATTGCTCCAACTGGGCAATTTTCTTTTTATGTAATTCAATTTCTTTATCAAGTTCTTGCTGAATTGCGCTCACGCATATCCCCTAACGATTAGATAGATTAATGGTAATAACGGGTTATTTGGACGAAATTATACGCTGAAATGAGCCCAATGAAAGCAGATTGTATTAAAGCCACATTTATAGGCTTTTTACTACTATTTAAGTGTTGTTTTTCATTGTCCTGCGCTAAAGTCTATTTTATGTATTTTTTTACCGAATCAGTCTATGAACTGAGTGATCTCTAGGGTAGAATTCGCGCGTTTTTCATCCGACGGAGGAGTTATGGAACTTCTAGCCGAACAAGGGCATATTTTTATCGCCCTAGCATGTATTTTTGGTCTTTTCATGGCATGGGGTATTGGTGCCAACGATGTTGCAAATGCGATGGGAACCTCTGTAGGTTCTAAAGCGATTACTATCAAACAGGCTATTTTAATCGCCATTGTGTTTGAATTTGCTGGTGCTTTCCTCGCCGGCGGTGAAGTAACCGCTACGATTCGAAAAGGCATTATCGATCCTTCCGCGCTAGCAGGGACTCCCGAGCTACTCGTTTTCGGCATGCTGTCTTCTTTATTGGCAGCAGGCATCTGGTTATTGGTCGCCTCGATTAAAGGCTGGCCAGTTTCAACGACCCACTCTATTGTAGGCGCCATTGTCGGTTTCTCGGCCGTCGGTATCGGTGTAGAAGCTGTTGCTTGGGGTAAAGTAGGTACAATTGCAGCGAGCTGGATCATATCCCCAATGCTCGCAGGTAGTATCGCCTTTGTTTTGTACAAGACGGTCCAACACTGGATTCATGATACTGAAAACCCATTTCAGCAATCTAAAAGAGTCGTTCCTTTCTATATCTTTTTAGTGGGTTTCATCATCTCCATGGTAACGCTGGTGAAAGGACTCAAGCATATTGGCCTCGACATTAGTTTCCAACAATCTATTTGGATGTCACTTATTGCCGGCGTAGTAATCACCTTTATCGGCATCTACTTTGTTAATCGTGTTCATGCCGACCCTGAAACGAATGACGAAGTGCATTTTGCCAACGTTGAGAAAGTATTTGCTGTATTAATGGTATTCACGGCCTGTGCTATGGCCTTTGCCCACGGCTCAAACGATGTCGCAAACGCCATTGGGCCTCTAGCAGCCATCTACAGTGTTGTTAGTAGTGCGGGTGAAATTGCTGCTAAAGCGACCGTTCCTGCTTGGATCTTATTGATCGGTGGTCTTGGTATCGTTGTTGGCTTAGTAACCTATGGACACAGAGTGATCGCAACCGTAGGTACAGGGATTACCCAACTGACTCCTAGCCGTGGCTTCGCTGCAACGTTAGCCGCCGCAACCACTGTCGTAGTAGCTTCGGGTACTGGATTACCTATTTCAACGACTCATACGCTGGTAGGTGCTATTTTAGGTGTTGGTCTTGCAGTTGGCCGTGAGTCACTCAATTATCGTCAAATCGGTGCCATCTTTATGTCTTGGCTGGTTACCTTGCCAGCAGGTGCTGCACTCTCGATCTTCTTCTTCTTTATCTTCAAGGCTGTTTGGGGATAGATTTAGAATACAAAAAGAACCGGGCTCTAGCCCGGTTTTTTTTGCTCTATACTTTTGCCTTTTCAACGCAGAATCTGCAAACTGATTATTCACAGACCGTTATTTTATAAGAGATTAGATAGCCCACATGGCGATCAAAGCAACCGTAATTAAGCTAGACCTAACCATTAGTGATATGGATAGAGATTATTATCAGCAACATAACCTCACTATGGCTCAGCATCCTTCTGAAACCGAGCAGCGCTTAATATTACGAACCATCGCATTTACTTTATTCGCCCGTGAAGGCTTACAGTTCACCAAGGGCCTCAGTGAAGATAGCGAGCCTGACTTATGGCAAAAGAATTTAATCGATGATATCGAATTATGGATTGATCTTGGCCAACCCGATGAGAAACGCATACGTAAAGCCTGCCATAAGGCTAAGCAAGTGGTGATCTTTAGCTATGGGGATAATGCGGCCAACATGTGGTGGAAAAGTGTAGAAAGTAAGGCCAAAAGCTTCAAGAATCTTTCTGTATTTCATATAAGCACTGAACAATATGAAAACTTAAATCAATTAATGCAAAGACATCTCGTATTAAACGCCAGCATTCAAGATGCCGAACTGTGGCTGAGCGATGACCAGCACAGTCTTCACATCACCCCTCAGCACTGGTTATAAGCTAGATTATAAGTTTGTTTTGACCTAGCGTAGGCTACTCAGCTAGGGCTAGGTCTAACTCACAATTTCTCATTTCGATACGATTACGCACCTGATTTCGCCCACCTGCCTTGGCCTTATATAAATGACCATCGGCAATGGCATACATGCTCTCTAAATCACGACCGTCGTAACCATATTCCGCAGCGCCAATACTCACCGTTAGCGGAATGACCTGATTACCTTTGGTATAGGGAATATCAGCTATATTTCGGCGAATTATCTCAGCAATCGCAATTGCACGATCAAGATTCGCCCCAGGTAATAGAACACCAAACTCTTCTCCCCCCAAACGACAAGCAAGATCCGTTTTACGTAATCTATGTGCAATGGTCGCGGACACATACTTTAATACCTCATCCCCGACATCATGACCAAATCGATCATTGACCTGCTTAAAGTGATCTAAATCCAGTAGCAATAACGATAATTCTGTCTGATCTCGGGCGGCATGATTTCTCTCTCGCTCAAATACGTCCAAAAACCGCGTTCTATTCGCCAAAGACGTTAAACTATCCGTTGTCGCTAAGCGTAATAACTTCCGATGTGCCCGCACTCGACTCGCCTCGTAAACGTGAGAAAACACTAATACAGCCAGTATTGCGAGGGCCAAATTACTCATCACTAATGCATCCAACACCTCATCCGAAATCAGCGCTCTCACCGTAATTAATACAGTCGCCATCAGTAAATAGCCAATTGATAACCACAAGCCAACCCATCGACCTAATAAAAAGTGCGATAAAACAGGAATAACCAGCAGCCATACAAACGCGGTTTCCGCTTCTTTAGAAACAATTAAGGAGACCAGAAATAATGAATATAAAGGAATGATAAAAAGTAATGAGACGTTAAATTGGAATTTTTCCTGGCGAGAGAAAGGATAGAGCAATATAGAATATAGGGCTAAACACAACTCAGAAATCGCCATCAACTTAGCGTCTTGCCAGTTAAACAAACCAAATGAAATGCTGAATAAAGCCGTGAGAGCAATTAAAAGCTGCAATATATTACGGCGATACGTTTTATCTGGCAGTTCACCCTGAGCCGAATCGAGGTACATACGGTCAAATTGTGAATGTCTTTCCGAAGAGTCTATCTTCATAATATCAATAACAGCTCGCTAATCTATTCTTATTCCATTAAAAACATTTCTACTTCTTCAGCCCAAGCTAACCATGCTTGCTCGCCAAGAATCCCACGGCGTAAGGTTAGAAATGGCAGGGCTAAATTATCACGTTCTGCACCTTGCAGTTGAGCATATTGTTGCTCAATATCCCTCATTATCAGCAAAGCTTTTTCGTGTTGAGACTTATGCTGCCGAACCTCTGCTAAAAGGGTCGATTTGTCCAATAAATGACCACCATAAAGCTTAACCAATAAGCTGTCATTGATCTTTTGCGGCTTACACGCTTTATGCAACCAGGCTAATAGCTCTTCGTGACCCGCTTCGGTCATTGCATAAACTTTGCGATCGGGCTTACCTTGTTGGATATCCAGCTGACAGTTAATTAGACCTGCTTGATGCATCACTTTAAGCTGCTGGTAGATTTGCTGGTGACTGGCTTGCCAAAAGAAACCTAAACGTTGCTTAAAACGTTTCAATAAGTCGTAACCACTGCCCGCTTCAGTTTCTAGCAATACCATAATTGCATGTTTTAATGACACAAGCCTTCCTCTTTTACTACACACTGACACAATGAGTATACCTTGATTATGCAAGTATTTGCATAATCAGTTGTTGTTCGTTATTCTAACCTCATAGATATGCAACTACTTGCATAAAAATCGATATCCAAATGAATCCTCAAGGAAGCATCATGGCGAAAGTTAAAGTAAAAACCGGCAAACGTTTTCGTGCGACTCGTGCAGATAAACATTACGATACCATCGTCATTGGCTCTGGTATGGGCGGCCTTGCTAATGCCGCTTTCCTGTCATTATTAGGGAAGAAAGTCTGCGTACTCGAACAGCACTATACCGCCGGCGGTTATACCCATGCTTATGAGCGAGAAGGTTATGAGTGGGATGTCGGTGTTCACTACGTCGGTGAAGTCCACCAGCCATCAACGTTACGCCGTGTATTCGATGTAATCAGTGAAGGCCGCTTACAATGGGCAGCGATGGAAGATGAATACGATCGAGTTATCATAGGTGAAGATGAGTACAGCTTCGTCGCAGGCCGTGACAATTTTGCTGCCATGTTGAAAGAGCGCTTTCCGGGCGAAGATATCGTCATCGACAAATACATCCAACTCATACGTGATATCAGCCGCTATACACCTAAGTTCTTTGCTGGCCAAGGCATGCCTCGCTGGCTATCGGGTCTATACAATAAGGTTCGCCCATTTTTAGTACCGAAAGAGTTTTTCCAAACTACCCGTGAAGTTTTAGAAGGTTTAACCTCTAATCAAGCACTGATTTCAGTTCTAACCGGGCAATGGGGCAACTATGGCCAAGCACCAGTCGATGCCGCATTTTTGATGCATGCTCTTATTGCCAAGCACTACCTCGCCGGTGGCGCTTACCCCGTGGGTGGCTCTTCAGAAATAGCCCGTAGCATTATTCCAACCATCCAAAAGAACGGCGGTGAAGTTTTCACTTACGCCGATGTGAATGAAGTATTAATTAACAATAATAAAGCCTATGGCGTCCGCATGGCTTGTGGCGCTGAAATTACCGCCGATAACATCGTCAGTAATGCCGGATTTTACAATACCGTTAAAAAATTATTACCCAGTGATGTTCAATCTCGCCTCGGGGTTGATAGCTGGATCAAGAAAGTTTCTCCTTCTTCGGCGCACTTTTGTATTTATGCGGGTTTTAAAGGGACATCAGAAGAGCTTGGATTAACGACTACCAATCTGTGGATCTACCCCGATGGCGATCACGATAATAACCTGAAGAAATATCAAGCGGATCCAAACGAAGAATTTCCTCTGGTCTATATTTCATTCCCTTCGGCAAAAGATCCTGACTGGGAAAATCGTTATCCAGGAAAATCCACTGTTGAAGTGGTAACACCTGCGAATATGGACTGGTTTAAACAATGGGAAACGAGTCAGTGGCAGAAACGCGGTGAAGATTACGAAACCTTCAAGACTCAATTCGCTGAGCGCTTAATGGAGAAGTTATTCGAACGTCATCCACAGCTACGGGATAAACTCGATTATTTTGAACTATCGACACCGCTTTCAACGAACTGGTATCAAAAAACCAGCGCGGGAGAAATGCTGGCATTAGATCATTATGTCGATCGTTTCAAACAACCTTTCCTGCACCCAATTACACCGGTTAAAAATTTGTTCATGACAGGTTCTGATATTATGACAGCGGGTGTCGGTGGTGCATTAATGGCGGGAATGATGACAACCTGTGCCATGCAAGGTCGTAAGGCCGGTGACGTGGTTAAGTTATTGAAAACCTACCAAGAACCTACAACAGAGAAAGACGAAGCCGTTGTCGTTGAGAAAGAAAGCACTGCTATAAGCAGTTAATGGTTAATTTAAAAATTGGTGGCTCACTATAACAACAGATTATTGTGAGCCATTTAATAGAGACTTCTAATGGGCTCTTAAATTCCCCCCCTCAATATTTTTGATTACTTTTTTAACAACACCTTGATTCAACTTCAATTTTAATCGCAAATTATTCGCTGAATCCGCATGGTGAATAGCCACTTCCATATCGACCTTACCTGAACGCACGAGCTCAAATAACGCCTGATCAAATGTTTGCATCCCTGTAGTATTTGATTTTTCCATTGCCGCTTTTAACTCTAATATCTTGCCATTGGAAATAAGTTCTTTCGACCTTGGGGTCCCAAGTAAAACTTCCACTGCAGGAATTCGCCCACCATTAGTGGTCGGCAATAAACGCTGAGAGGCAATGCATACAAGGTTATTCGATAAATCTTGCAATACTTGATTGCGACGAGAGTCAGGAAAGAAATTTACGATGCGGTCAATGGCTTGATTGGCATTATTCGCATGCAAGCTAGAAATCACTAGATGCCCGGTTTCGGCATAATTAAGCACATGCTCCATGGTTTCTTGATCGCGTATTTCTCCGATTAAGATTACATCAGGGGCTTGGCGTAATGTATTCTTTAAAGCTTCATGAAAACTACGGGTATCTACGCCAACTTCTCGCTGACTTATCACAGACTTTTTGTGCTTGTGAACAAATTCAACAGGATCTTCAATTGTCACGATATGACCCATACTGGTTTCATTTCGATGATCAATTAATGCCGCCAACGACGTCGATTTACCCGAGCCCGTCGCACCGACAAATAATAATAAGCCACGTTTGGCAGTAACAGCATCGCGCAAGACATTAGGCAAGTTTAAGCTTTCAAAGCTAGGAACATCCATGCGAATGTTGCGTATCACCATAGAAATCTGATTACGCTGGTGAAAAATATTAACTCTAAAACGTCCGACTCCGGCAAGGGACAAGGCAATATTTAATTCAAGATTATGATCAAATAATTTTTGCTGCTCTTCATCCATCAAACGCCTAGCCATATCGGCAACTTCATTAGGCTTTAATGGCTCATCCCTTAATAGCTTCATCTTGCCATTAAACTTGGCGCAAGGAGGGGCACCCGTTGTTAAATAAAGGTCAGAACCATCATGTCGAGCCAAAGCATTAAGGTAAGGAGTTAGATCAGTCACGACATCACCTAATGGTTATTAATGAATATTAATAGCATAGGCTGCTTATTCTAAGGATTAAAAAGAACAATCAGAAATATACAAATAAGCCAAAAGAACTAGACGATATAAACCCACCTTATCGCTTAAAAAAGGCCTTTTAACCTAATTTTTCTAAGACAGCAGCCTTCTAATTAGAAGATCGCTGTCACATTTGTCAGTCTATCAAGTCATTCACAGGGTCAAAGATCCACTTTGCTAATCAAATCCAACGGCGGACTTGTCGGCAGTATTCGATAAAGCTATCCCCAAACTTATCCTTCATAACCTCTTCTTCTGGTGCTATTTGAAAAGTAGAGATGTAAATAAAGAAAATTAAAGCACCACTAAAGGCTAGGATATTGTCTAACAAGTCTCCCCAGCCCAGTAAAATAATTAACATTCCAAGGTACATAGGATTTCTTGTTAATTGATAAATACCTGAGGTGACCAGGGTCGAAGATTGAGTCGGATCTAAAGGATTAACGGTCGTTTGATGTTGACTAAACTCTTTAACCCCTGCAAGCGCCACTAGAAATCCAACGATAAAAAATGCGATTGGCCAGATAATGTTTTCTACATTACCGATCTGCTGCTGAATAAAATTCAACCCTCTCTGCGAGAAAATACTCGCGAGTATGGCACTGATTAACATCACGATCGGCGGAGGGCATTTTAATTGTAAAAATTTCATTTAATTATTTCATCTCTGTTTTATTTTTTAACTAGGGCTAACGTTTTTCGATGTGACGAACCAGTAATTGGACACTTTGATTACCCCGAAATTCATTAATATCAAGCTGATAAGCACAGCGTATTTGCTGACAAGATTCATCGGTCCAATCGTCTAAATCTATATTAAACGCGATCGCATCAATACACTGCTGAGTGCCAATAATCCCTAAGTTTAATTTGAGGTGATTCGAACCGACGATACGCTGATTAATGATATTAAAGCAGCCATCAAAAATAGGTTCTGGAAATTGCTGCCCCCAGGGTCCTGCGTATTTCAGCAAAGCCGCGAGATTCAAATTAAAATCTTGCGCGCTCAACTCACCATCACTAAGAATTACCTGATCCAACTGTTCAGGGGTTAATAGTTCATGGCAGACTTGATCAAATAACAACTGAAATTCTTCATAGTGTTTCAGCTTGATACTCAACCCTGCCGCCATGGCATGACCGCCAAACTTGGTCAAAATATCCGGCCGACGTTTGGCAATCAAATCCAACGCATCTCGAATATGCAATCCAGGAATCGAACGGGCGGAGCCTTTTATCTCTTGCAGCTCTCTCGCATCGTTTTCACTGACGTCTTTAGCCAGCTCGGCATTAGCAAAAGCAATAACCGGTCTATGCACTTTATCTTTTATTCGGGATGCCAGAATGCCGATAACCCCCTGATGCCAATCCGCATCGTGTATACATAACCCCCAGGGTAATTGGTTCGCCTCTCCTTCAAGCTCGGTCAATACCTTACCTTGGGATTGCAACCAGCTCATTGCTTGCTGCTGCATTTCGCGTTCGATATTTTTACGTTCTTCGTTGAGAGAGTTTAGCTCTTCAGCATATTGATCCGCTAGGGCATCATTATCGGTTAGTAAGCACTCAATTCCCGTAGACATATCATCTAAACGGCCCGCCGCATTTAAGCGCGGTCCAATGGCAAAGCCTAAATCACTGGCTACTAAGCTATTAGCTTGCTTGCCGCCAATTTTTAATAACGCACGAATGCCGGCAATGGATTTTCCTGCTCGGATTCGCTTTAGCCCTTGGTCGACTAAGATGCGGTTGTTTTTATCTAAAGGAACAACATCTGCAACGGAAGCAAGTGCGAGCAGGTCAAGAAACTGAGCCATATTGGGCTCTGTACGATTGCTAAACCAATTGCGTTTTCTTAATTCGATGCGCACTGCCGTCATGGCATAAAAAATCACTGCACAGCCACACGCGGCTTTTGATTCAAACTGGCATGCGGGTTGATTCGGATTGACGATCGCATCGGCATCCGGCAACTCATCCGCCGCTAAGTGGTGATCAGTCACGACGACCTTGATGCCGTACTCTTTTGCAGCTTTCACCCCAGCAATGGATGAAATTCCATTATCAACCGTAATCAATAGCTGAGGTTGCATGTGGCGCGCCACCTCAACAATTTCCGGTGTAAGACCGTAGCCATATTCAAAACGGTTGGGAACGAGATAGCAGGCTTCATGGGCGCCAAATTGGCGTAAGGCGCGGATCGCTAACGCAGTACTGGTCGCTCCATCCGCATCAAAGTCCCCAACAATAAGAATTCGCTCCTGACGCTCAATGGCATCGGCAATAAGATTCGCGGCTTTTTCAATATCATGCAATTGATGAAAAGGTAATAAACCTTTTAACTCGTGCTGCAGTTCATCCGCAGATTGAATACCACGTGCTTGATATACAGAGGATAAAATAGGGTGAATATTGCCTAAAAGAGCAGTGGATTCTGAAGTACTTGCGTGAACTTGGCGTTCAATCTTAACGGACATAATACGCGCCTAGACAATGATATCAGCAGTTTACAAGGCTTACGAATATCGGTCTAGGCGCATTCTACTCAGGCGTTAGAATAGCTTTTTAAACTTTTCCTTGGCTTCTTTTTCTAACTGCTTACGCTTTTTATCCGCAGCCGCTTTTGCTTTTGCTTGCGCTTTACGTTTTTCTTCTGCTAGCTTAGCTTCTTTCGCTTTACGCTCTTTTTCTAGCTTTCGCTTAGCATCGGCTTTCTTCTGCTCTTCAAAAGACGATAACTCGGTCTTCGCTAGCTTTTGTAGCTTCTTTTGTTTGTCTGCAACTGAGCCATTGGCTAAATCCATGGCCTTAAGTTGATCTTGATACCCCCCTGCATAAGAGAGCAGTTTTTCATTGAGTTTCTTTTCTAGCTGTTTTTCCAGCTCCTTTTGCTTTTCTTTTAAACGCTGGTTAAACGCAGTGTTAAGCTGACTGTCTAGATTTGAAGTAATCGACACCTTAGGTGCGGTCAACTCCCCTTTGGCTTTTGCTCTAATATCAAAATTCTTAACTTTCGCTAATGCTTTCGACATTTCAATGGCGACTTGAGTTCTATCTTTTGAACTGAACTGAGCTTGCTCAAATTGAGCGACAGTATTGGCATCAATGATGCCATTAATTAACTCCGCCTGACCTTTTATCTCTACCTGACTCTGGTTGAGCTTTAATCCCATCGCTCCAACGTCATAGTTTTTCAGTACCATGCCCTGTATTTCAAGATCAAAACTGTCCTTACCTGGAGCCTGTCGATGATCTAAAATGCCATTAAGGTTTAATGATTGAATATTTTTTAAGCCGTCGCCCTTAGCAATAAGACGCGTGGGGCGACCAATGATATCTTGCTGATGAGTGATGTCATAGACAGATACAGCAACTTCACCTAATTCAGTTTCTGCCGTCGTAAGTTGCAGTGCTAGGTTTACTTCACGAATCAATAAATCGGGTAATGGACGATCCGTAGCAAAATGAACAAAGCGCCCCTGAGCACGAACATGCTCAACATCTTCGCTATCCGCTTCGTCATCTGAGACTAAAAATGGACGAACTTTTTCATACCAATACAGTCCTTGCTCAGACCATTCACCTACTTTATCGCCAAACAACAATCGGCTTAGGTTGGCGATACCACCCGCATCCAGCTTATATTTGCCTTTTAGATTGTTAAAATCTTCACTCGGCGCGCTTTGTAAACCAGCCCACTGACCTTGCAGGTCTTTTTTGCCAGAAGATAACACTTTTTGGGCCTGCTCAATCGCTTTTTTATCCTGCTTAATACGCTTTTTTAACGCATCAAATTCTTTCTTACGTTGTTGAAAATCTTTGACTGAATCAAAGCGACCGGAAGTAATACGGTTAAAATCATCTTCGTAGGAAGCAAACGTTTTGCTATCGGGTAATGCTGCAATCGCGTCATCAGACTCGGACTTAATACGCTCAAAACTCTGTTTAAAGGCTTTACCACGCTGCTCGGTTAATAACGGCTCACGGGCTAATAAATCGTCAGCACTCGGAAGCGCTTGGCCCGCTTCATCGTCCTTAGTTTTATCCTTTGCAGCGATATTATCGCTATCCTCAAGCCTTTTATCGGATGAATTATCGGTCGTGGGAACATCCACTCGCTCTAAAGCCCCTGAGGTCTGACGCGCCGTTGAAAAAGCCACTCCAGTTAGCGCAACTTCATTTACGATGCCCTTGCCTAATAACAGGGGTAATAGTTCGATATCTGCAACCGCACGCTCAAACTGAATCAAGTTTTCCAAGGGTTTTTCTGCATTGGCGATTTGTAAACCTTGAACCTCAATACCAAACGGATCAAAGGTTAAATTAATATTTTCAACTTCAACTTTTGCATTAGCCGCTTGGCTACCAAAGGTTTCAATACTGTATTTAATTAATGGGGCAGCGGCAAATAACCAGCCTAAAATTAATAAACCAGCGATGACGATAAAGCCTGCTAAACCAGACCAGCGAATCCATTGTTTCATATTGCTCTCCTTATTCCGCTAGCGCTTGGTAAACTTTATAAAACTTACTGGCTTTTAACACTTTCATAATTTTAAGCTTATCGACCCAAGCCATTAATTTATGACGATACGCCGAAATCAACCAAAGGCTTATTAACAGTACGGGAATAAAAGCAATAATAGCAATGACAAGACTGCCTAAAACCAAGGTGTTATTAAAACGAGTAGCACGCCAAAAATCACTTTGGTAAAGGTCAATCCAGAAGGCTTGATAGCTTGTATTATTTAACAAAGTCTCTCCTAATGAGATCGCCGCTGGATCAATCAAATACGCTAAACCACTGAAAAATAATGTGCCCAATAGGAAAGCACCAAAATTAATCCGTACGATACACGCGATGAAGAGAATCAATACATTGTGCAAACTGAGCAAGGGAGTAAGTCCAGTTATGAGAGCCAAAGCAAATGCTAAGGCAATTTGACCTGGGGCCGAGTCGGAGTTTAATGCCTTTAGCAACTTGGCTAACATAGCAATCATAAGGTTTCCTTATTAAGGAGAGTATTTAGTTAAGGCTATCTTAGTAACTGCAGCGCGATAAATAAAGTAAATCCCAAAGATTCAAACTTTCTTACTGCGAATCGCTAGGGTGATCCCTACCAATATCAAAGCACAAGCGACTAACATGGTTAGCGATATTTGTTCAGTTAAGAAAATAATACCCATAATCATCGCAAGAACCGGTACCGCAAGTTGAACTTGTGCGGCATTTTGTAAACCTAATTGAGGTAATACTTTATACCAAAGAGCATAGCCTAAACCGGAGGCTAAAGTTCCCGATACAACGGCTAAGCTTATTCCCCTCAGGCTACTACCCTGCCAATCAATAATAAAGATCAACGGTATACACCATAATAATGACCAACGAAAAGCAATCGCGACCTCTTTTAAAGGCTGCTGACTATTACGCCCAGAAAATACGAACCCAGCCCAACCTAAGCCAGCAATTATCATAATGGCTGCACTGGTAAAATCAGGGGCTGACTGACCTGGCAAGAGTAAAATGACCAAGCCACTAAATGCGACCACTATGCCAACGAGGGTGAGTGCATTCACCTTTGCTCCCAATATCTGGGCGACAACATTTAATATGATCTGAATGCTGGCAAATAAGATTAATGCCCCCATCCCCGTATCCATACCCACATAAGCCCAAGAGAAGGCAAAGGCATAAACAGATAAACTCAGCGCCGAAAGCCAAGAGGTTTTACTGCCTTGAATATCCTTCAGATTTTTTACTTCTTGCAGAGAAGGCCTTACCAATAGCGCTAATAATAACGCCCCTGAAATTAGGCGAACTAAGGTAAAAGGCAATGGTTCGATGGCACCATCGACCAAGGCCATTCGGCACAATAAGGAATTCGCGGCGAAAGCGAGCAATGCAATACTGGTGTAAATAAATAAAACCATGAGCAACCTATACAATAATTAACTCTAAATCCGAAATTCAGACTGTCATTAAGCCATAAAGTGCCTGATTAACTGACATTAATTTACTCTCGAATGATAACTCTGCATTTTTAACTATCATTGTTCCATATCCGTCAACAACCCTTCCCGAAATTGGGGTCTAGTGGTTAATGATAATAACCGTTCTAATGGCAACATATTATAATTCTACAATCGGGCCTTATTATGTTATCGACCTTCAACAATAGCGCTGATTTTCAGCGCACAGTAAGACAATCAACAAACCAAGCTCTCACAAAACGAACATTCGCAAAACGAGCTTTATCAAAAGTTGCGCTCTCTAGCTTTTTAATCGCCAGCTATTTACCCATACAGGTCAACGCTCAAGGTTTACCCGCAGAAGTCGTGCATGCCACCGAGCAAAGCATCCCCACTTATATCGAAGCCGTTGGCAGCTTAAAGGCCAATGAAGCCTTAGTTTTACGCCCAGAAATAACCGGACGTATTGACAAAATCTCTTTTGATGAAGGTCAAACGGTCACTAAAGATACCGCACTAATTCATTTTGACGATGCGCTATATCGTGCCCAAGTCGATGAAGCTAAAGCCCGTGTTTCCTTGAGTGAAGCGGAATACCGTCGAGTGAGTAAACTGTTCAAAAATGGGGCTATTTCAGAAACCGCCAAAGATTCAGCATTAGCCCAGATGCGCATTAACGAAGCCCAACTTGAGCAAGCCAAGTTCACTTTAAACAAGATGACCTTAAGTGCGCCTTTCACTGGCATTGTTGGTTTACGCCAATTCAGCCCAGGTGACTACATCACAGCGGGCTCCGACATGCTGGAAATTGTCGACATTAATAGTATGAAGCTTGATTTCCGTATTCCAGAAGTCTATTTACCACAAGTCGCAGTTGGGCAAACACTCTCCATAAGCTTATCGGCTTTTCCAGGTGAATCATTCCACGGTAGCGTTACTGCAATCAGTCCGCAGATCAGCGAACAAGGACGTAACATATTAGTCCGCGCCCTGCTGCCTAATACGGATAAAAAATTACGTCCCGGTTTATTTGCAAAAGTTCAACTATTGGTTAAACAACAAGACCTCATTATCGTGCCAGAACAGGCCTTAATCCCACAAGGTACTGGATTCTTAGTCTATCTATACAAAGATGAGAAGGTGACTCCTGTTCCGGTACAACTAGGCCAGCGTCAAAATGGCACCATTGCGTTAACCGGAATTAATGCTGGCGACGTGGTCATCACGGCTGGGCAATTGAAGCTACAACCAGGCACAGGCATCACCCCTATTTTTGTTGATGGTAGTACTGCTAAAAATGAAACTGCTGAAAAGCCTCAAGCTGAACAGGAGTAATCATCAATGAAAATATCTGAATTAAGCATCTCTCGCCCAGTATTGGCGACGGTGATGAACATACTTGTAGTCTTGATCGGTATCATCGCCTATCAAGGCTTACCGGTACGAGAATATCCCAACATTGATGTCCCTGTGGTAACAGTTTCAACCTCTTACGCCGGTGCCAATGCGAAGATTATGGAAAGCCAGGTCACCCAGATTTTGGAAGATTCTTTATCCGGTATCGAAGGCATTGATTTTATGTCGTCGAAAAGCCGCTCTGAACAATCTCAGATCACACTGACCTTTAAGCTTGATCGAGATCCTGATTCTGCCGCCAGCGATGTCCGTGACCGTGTCGGTCGTGTGCGCGGACAATTACCCGAAGATATTGAAGAACCAATTGTTGCTAAAGTAGAAGCTGATGCACAGCCTATTATCTGGCTCGCCTTTTCCAGTGATCGTCATACGGCTCTGCAAGTAACGGACATTGCTGAACGCCAAGTGCGTGATCCACTACAAACTGTTGCTGGTGTTGCCAGTGTTGAAATTGTGGGTGAACGCCGTTATGCCATGCGCATCTGGTTAGACCGAACCCGAATGGCGGCCTATGGCATTACCAGTCAAGATATCGAAGCCGCATTACGCAGTCAGAATTTAGAAGTTCCTGCGGGCCGTATTGAAAGTACTGAGCGTGAGTTTACGGTACTGACTCAAACGGACTTGAATGAACCACAACAATTTGAAAACATTATTCTACGTAATGAAAATGGCTACCTAGTACGTCTAGCTGACGTCGCTAATATTGAAGTTGGGCCAGAAGCCGAACGTGTAATTTCCCGCTTCAGTGGTCGCAGTGCTGTTGCTCTCGGTGTCGTTAAGCAATCAACGGCAAATCCATTGGATGTTTCCAGTGGTGTGCAAACCTTGTTATCTGAGATCAGCGAAAAATTGCCTCAAGGGGTAGCGGTTAATATCGCCTATGACTCCTCCGTATTTATTGATAAATCCATTCAATCGGTTAAAACCACCATATTTGAAGCCGTAATGCTGGTGATATTGGTTATCTACCTCTTCTTACGCAATGCTCGCGCAACGCTCATTCCGTTAATTACCATTCCCGTTTCATTAATTGGTGGCTTTGCCATCATGAGCCTGTTTGGCTTCAGTGTTAATACCTTAACCTTATTAGCCTTAGTCTTAGCGATTGGTTTAGTGGTTGATGATGCCATTGTGGTATTAGAAAACATCTACCGTCATATTGAAGATGGCATGGAGCCAATTCAAGCGGCTTTTAAAGGCATGAAAGAAATTGGTTTTGCCGTTGTCGCAATGACACTAACCCTTGCCGCCGTTTTCGCACCTATCGCGTTTACTGAAGGTCGAACCGGTAAGTTAATTACCGAATTTGCTCTGACTCTTGCGGGTGCAGTTATCGTCTCGGGGTTTGTTGCACTGACCCTTTCTCCAATGATGGCATCACGCATGCTGAAGCATAATAGTAACCCAGGGAAATTTTATCTTTGGGGTGAGAAAGTTCTCAATGGGATGGCGGATGGCTACGAAAAACTATTACGTAAGGTCCTCGCCTTTCCACTATTAGTTGCAAGCCTGGGTTTAGCGACTATTTTATTAAGCGCACTGGTTTATACCCAGCTACCGCAAGAGCTTTCCCCATCAGAAGACCGTGGCTTTGTAATTGGTTTTGCCCTCGCGCCAGAAGGTTCATCAACGGAATTTGTCGATAAATATACACGCCAAATCGAAGGGGTATTAGAAAAGGTTCCTGAAGCCAATAGTTACTTCTCTATCGTCGGCTTCCCTACGAGCACCAACAGCATGCAGTTTGTACAACTAGATCCTTGGGAAGAGCGCGAGCGCTCGCAACAAGAAATTGCAGGTAGCCTAATGGGTCCCATGTTTGGTGGTATCACTGGGGTAATGTCATTCCCAATGAATCCACCGTCGCTAGGGCAAAGTATTGTTTCGCGTCCGGTAGAGTTTGTTATCCAAACCACAGGTTCTTATGAAGAACTGCAGGCTTTAACCTCGCAGGTGATGATGAAGGTATGGACTAATCCAATGTTCGCTCAGCCAGACATCGACTTAAAGCTGAACAAACCGGAATTAGCCATTGATGTCGACCGTGAAAAAGCCGCTTCTGTAGGCGTGGGTGTAGAAACGATTGGCCGAACGCTAGAAACCATGATCGCCGGCCGTGAAATCACTCGCTTCAAGCGTGACGGTGAGCAGTATAATGTTGTTGTTCAAGTAGCTGATGTTGATCGCTCGAACCCGAATGATCTAACCAATGTTTATGTGCGTTCAAGCAGTGGTGAAATGGTGCAACTGGCCAATTTGGTTAACGTCAGTGAAACCATTGCGCCGAAAGAATTGAATCACTTTAATAAATTAAAGTCGGCCACCATCCAAGCGGCATTAAACCCTGGCTTTAGCCAGCAACAAGCGCGTGAATTCTTAGATGCCACCGTGGCGGAATTAAGTAAAGGCCAAGCGGGTATTCAAGTTGATTATGGTGGTCAATTGCGTGAGTTCATTAAAACGGGCAGTAGTTTAACTTTTGCTTTCACTTTGGCACTGATCTTTATTTACCTGGTACTCGCCGCTCAGTTTGAAAGTTTCCGCAGCCCACTGATTATTATGTTTTCAGTGCCTACGGCTATGTTGGGGGCGCTATTAGCATTATGGGCAACAGGTGGCTCGATCAACGTATATAGTCAGATTGGATTAATTACTCTGGTCGGTTTAATCACCAAGCACGGTATCTTAATCGTTGAATTTGCTAACCAGTTACAAGAAACCGGAGCATCGAAACTTGAAGCGGTTATTGAGTCGGCTAAATTACGCTTGCGCCCTATTCTGATGACCACAGCAGCCATGGTTCTAGGGGCTATTCCCTTAGCCCTCGCTAGCGGCGCTGGCGCTGAAAGTCGTGAGCAAATAGGTTGGACAATTGTAGGCGGTATGACGTTAGGTACGGCACTAACCATTATCATCGTTCCAGCCTTCTATCTACTTATTTCCGGCAAGGTCAAAGCCTTAGCTAAAGCAGAGGTTTAATACTAACTGACGATAACTATCAGCAATAAGTGCTGGTAGATTATCCGTAAACCAGACACAATCTTGGTCAGTCCAAATAATACGTTCTGACTAAGATTGTTATTCATGATTATTCTTCCCCCACGTCTAAAGTATCTACTATTCATCCCTTTCAATCTTTTGCTTATGCCAACGGTTCAAGCCGAATTCTGGTTAAATGATTCGCTGTACTTGAAGAATAATCATAATTTCCATTTCACTTCGACGACAGAGACCTCTACCTCGATACGGTTATTGCCAGAATTTAGCTTCATCCAACAATTTCCCACGGCTTTATTGCCAAATACTCAGTTCACCTTAGGTACTCAACTCGAGTTACAGGCCAGTGAATCAACAAACCAGTCTGAAGGCATCATTAAAGAGTTAAATGTAACTACTTCACTCAATCCTTATTGGTCTTTTACCATGGGTCGTCAAAAAATAAGTCACATCCAGCCCGGTTTATTCACCAACAGTTTAAATAAGAATGATCAAAGCCCTGATCCATTAGGCGACTTGAACTATAGCCAAGGAATATTGGCGACCTTTCGATTAGGTCCCGTTGAACAGCAGCTATCTTATATTCAACAAACCGAAGACAATTATCTAATCACGAATAAAAATACTGCCAGCTACCACTATAAAATAAAGACCGGTATTCCGGGTTATAAAATTGGGCCGCTGACCTTATTGATCAGCCATCAAGAACAAGGTATTACTAGAGGAATGATTGGCTCGGCGTTACAGCTACCAATGAAATTCGTGCCCGGCTCTTGGCAATGGTCTTTTCAATTCGCCAGTGAATTCAATAATTCTGAAGCTGAAAGAAATCAACAAGCCTGGCAAAACAGCATGGTTTGGCTGGGTTTCGTTCCCCATCATAATATTGGAATTTTGTTCAGTCATACGGACAAGCAATGGATATATTCAGATGATTTTAATGCCAATCAAAGTAGCACAGCAATTCGCTACCAATGGTTAGCATTGCAAAGTTTTTCCGTTCAAGCAACAGCGAGCTCAATCACTAAAAAAGGCACCAAAAATGACAATAAAAATGAAGAGAGAATGGAGGTTAAGGTTAACTTTTCTTTTTAGCCCTGTTAGTTTTCACGATGCTTATCGGTACCAATACAAATAGCAGTACCATCACTGTCGCACTCGCCAAAAGCGCGCAAAGCGAGGCTTTCCTTGAGACGTTAAGCCAGAGTAATGAAAAGTTATTTCACTGCCAATTGCTGGGGGATTTTTTCGTTCATCATCACTAAAACCTGAGCCAATTTTGAAGATATGACGATTTGATTTATTGTCTCCATCTAAAATTATCGCTTCTACCCATAATGCCCCCATCATACCTAAATACTTTCCTTTGCCCTCAACATAACTAAGCACCCTTGCCTCTTGATCAAAACGAGGTTTTAACTTGATGAGATCATCACTGCGTTTTGCCGAGTACAAAGAATGCTGATCATGCAACATCAATCCCTCAGCATTATTAGCCACGAAGCTTGAGAGCTGATTGATTAACTCGGCTTCATTTTCGACACGCCACTGTTTAGCAATCCTCAGCCACTGGGGGTAGCCTGTTAGATTACGCATGGCTCGTAAACGTTGATCAAAGATTCCTACCTGCTCCGGCATATCAAATACCATATAGACAACTTGGCGCCATTCACTATCTATTGGCTTTAATTTGCGCACAATGCCACTGAGTCGGTCAAATTGGCCTCGCCCTAACCAAAGCTCACCGTCTAACGGGAAACTTGGGAAATCAGCAATAAACCATGAGGGCGCATGATACTCATGCCCTTGCCTCGAAATGAAACGCTGCCCATCCCAATAGGCTCGCACGCCGTCGTATTTTTCACTCACCCAATAACGGCTGAGCGCAATAGAGGAGCCCCCCTGACGATAAACATTCGCCAGCATCAATTTGGGCTTAATCACTTCAGCAGCCTGTATTGTCCACGAAAAAATGAACAATAAGACGATTCCTATTGAGCTATGCATCAGACAATCCCTGTCTTAGAAAGTTATTAAAAGTTTGACTTCAGTGCCGTTAATAAACCGGAATAAATCGGATTACAAAAGTCAGCGACTTGTGCTTCATCAGATGACTCAAATTCTGATGTCCATTTTATAAATGTGCCACCACTATCAGTAATAGGGAACAACTCGACGCGGCCTACATAGTTAGCAACCGCCCCTTTTGCTACAGGTCCTGGGCCATCATCGATACTGTAGGATAATCGGAAGTTCATCGAATCAACGGATAGTAGAGTTTCATGGAATGCGTCATTTAAAATGCGCCGCGCCCCGACCCTGGTCCCCGCTAACTCTCCTACGATATCAACTTTATTCACAACAGGAGCCGCCCAACTTAGCTGGTGAAAGTCACTAATAACATCCCATACTTGCTCAATGGGTGCCTCAATTGTCGTAGAGTTATAGCAATTACCCATAATCTGACTCCTTTAGCTTTTCATTTAGGATCATTTATCAGCATAGCTGAAGCTAGGCACAAAATGAGAGGATAAGTTCAACACTTTCCCAATTAGCAACACAAGTAACAAAAGTCAGATATTTTCATTTTTGTTGCACATTTGCCCTGTATTCTTTGAATATAGGCTCAACAAGTAGCTTCTAATACTCATATAGCCAATAAAAAACATAATGTTAATACCTTACAACAGGACTAAATAATGAAGATGATTATGCAATGCGGTCTTTTAACAGCCGTTTTATCCCTTGCCAATCATAGCTTTGCTGAATCGACAGAGTACCAAGATATTGAGGGGGAAAAAGGACAGCAAAAGCAGCATTCAATGGAGCAGAAAAAGGGCAAGAGAAAACGTGCATATTTCAACAAACTAGATGTTAATAATGATGGTAATGTTAGCTGGGAAGAATTTCAGCAGCATAAAAAAAATCGTGGAAAGCGTGAGCGAATGTTTAACCACATCGATGCCAATAATGATGGCAGCATTAGTAAACAAGAGTTCCGTGACCACAAGCCCCCGCGTCATAAACAAGGTCATAGAGAGAAAATGGAGTCCTTTGATATAGAACAATCTTAAAGCCTAAGTATAATTCTGTATAGGTTATCATCAAGCTCAATTTTAACTATTCCATCAAAAGTAACTATTAATTTCTCTTCGATGACACCTATACTTTTAGCTGACAACATTTGATATTTCCGCAGGAAATTTCATAACAAGTGAAAACCCTACTTCAGGGTTTTCTATCTCCACGTCACCATTCAGCAATTGAGTTAATAGATTAAATGTTAGGTACATCCCTAATCCAACCTTGCCATGGTAGCCACGCATCGTTGTATAAAAAGGGTTAAATAAATCATGTTTTCCTGCATCGGATAGCCCCGTACCATCATCTCTATATATAAGTTCTACCACGCCATTTTTAATAGAAACATTGATAATAATAGTCTTATTTTCTCGCCCTACGAATGCATGATCTAGACTATTACTTACTAATTGAGATATAATTTCACTTAATGCATCACTATAAGTTTTTACAATGTAATCCGCTTCACAGCTGACTTTCACCCTTACATTTTCATCAACAAATTTCTTATTAAATCCAACAAGGCCTGATGAGATAGTTGCTAAAAGATTAGATTCACTTAACTCATACCCGTACTGATTTACAGAAATATTCTTGAACTGTTTAATTAAATCCACAACACGCTTTAAATTTGTATCAGACAGTTCAATTGCTTCATGGCTTTGTGAAATTAATGAAAGTGCATTCTCTTTACTGCCATCAAGAATCCCTTCAACTTCGGCTAATAACGATTTCGCATGACTTATACTTGTAATGGATGTTCCAAGAGGAGTATTTAATTCATGGCAAATACCGACCACTAACTGCTCTAAAGTTGCCATTCTATCTTTTAATGCTTGCTCTCTGATATTCTCATTTTCTTTTCGTTCACTTATATTTAAAATAGATCCTTCATAATACTCTGTTCCGCCCTCGCTATTAGCCACAGACCTAACAGATAGTGAGATCCAAATTACATCTCCATTTTTATTTACAACCTCCTCTTCAAAATCTATTATTTTTCCAGTTCTTTTTACTGTCCTAATAATAAGTTCATTTGATGCATCGCTTAGTGACATCTTCGTTATGTCATTCGCAATATTAGAAGATAACAGCTCTGCTTCATTGCTATACCCTAATATATCTAGAAATGCTTTATTCACGGATACTAATTTTCCATCTAAGGTTAATTGAAAGTTTCCAAGAAGTGACTCCCCGTATAAATCCTCATAACGCTTCAGATTCTTAATATTCTCTTTTTGGGCCCACGAGCGTTCTTTACGTGCAATGTCTATCTTCTGGGCTAAAGCTAATGACAAAACGACCATATCAACAAAAAAGCCTAACTGATAAGCATGCTGAGTAAAGAAGTTTGTGGGTAATAATCCTAATGCTTTCAAATTGCTACTCACTAGGCCCACCATAAATAGAAAAACGGCTACGGTGAAATACATAGCCGTTCGATTACCCTTAAACGACAAATGCATCCCAAGGATTAATGCAGAGGTATATACAATTAAAGAAAAGGAAACTTCGATAGGCACTATCGTTGAGTAAGGTAATAATGCCCCTAATATGGGAAAAGTAGAGACGATAGTTAATAACACCAAAAAATATTTTCGATACCAGGTTTTCTTATCCCATATTTGTAGTAACTCCATCATAAATACAATGCTGGTGACTTGAATTAGGCCATTAAATATAGGAAAAACAAACTCATTAAATACCGGAGCATTTGGCCACAGTAATTGAAAGGCACCGCCATCATAAGCATTAGATGTGACTATAAATGCTGATATATTGAGCACATAAAAACCGTATACACGATCTCGCAGAGAGACAAAGATGAATAGATTATAAAATAGCATGAGAAAAAGAATTCCCATGACAAAACCACGAAATAGAATATTTTCTTCGTTTTCTTGTGAAAATAACGCTTTTGAAGAAAATCTCAAAGGCACATCAACCGTGCCCTGAGAAGTCACCCTTAAATACACGCTTAAAGTTTGGCCAGCCTCTAGTCGATAAGGAAATACAAAGTCTATATGGTTCACGGCTCGGGTATTGAAATTACGAGCATCCCCTGTTTTTATGACGAGATCTGTTTGACCATCGATAAAGCTATAATGATCGAGATAATCAAGAATGGGATATGGCAGGTGAAGTATATAGTCATTACTTTTAACGGCTTGTATATCGAAGCGCAACCAAAGGGCTTCTGTGATAAAGCCCATATTGACAGTATTTCTATCGATAGATTGCCAGTCATCAGAAACCCGGACTTCTTCTAAAGATAATTGCATTGAACTGTCTAATAAATAATCAACTTGCCGATTTAAGCTATATCGAAGGTTATCATCAACATACAAGATTGGGTTTGCAAATGTCATTACAGAAGTCGCTAATAATAGCACTCCAAGCATAAGACGATTCATTAACTATGCTGCTCCACTCTCTATTTCCTCTTAATAAGCCTAGCATAAGATCGAATATTAAAAGTGCCCGTGGAAATATCAAAAAGGGAGCAAAAGCTCCCTTTTTAAACAGCTAACTAGAGACGCTTCCCGGTTTATAATTTTTATAGCTTACCCCATACAAGAGTGCATATAGAACAGGGATGAAGCCTAGGGTTAATAGCGTAGAAAACATTAATCCAGCCATAATGCCAACTGCCATCGGCTCCCACATCTCTCCACCACCAAGATAGAGAGGCACCAAGCCAAATACAGTAGTTGCCGTCGTCAGCAAAATCGGCCGCATTCTACGCTGAGCTGCTTCGATGATGGCTTGCTGTGGAGGCAATCCATTTACATCGATTTCAAGCTTAATCCGTTCGAGCAAGACGATGGCATTATTAATGACTATCCCTGCGAGGGAGATAATGCCTAATAACGTCATAAAGCCAAAGAAACTATTCGCGACGATCAACCCCCAAATCACACCAATGACCCCCAAAGGAATCGTTGAGAGAATGATGAAAGGTTTACGTAAGGAGTTAAACTGCATGACCAAGAGAATCACAATGATAAATACCGCAATCGGTAACTTCTCACCAATAGACTGACTAGAAGCACCTGAAGATTCAAGCTCCCCACCGTATTCAAAATAGAAACCCAGCGGCCAATTTTTACTATTCTCTTCTAACCAAGGAGCCAACTCAGCGAACCCTTGGCTCGCTGTAAAACTGCCTTCCAGCTGAGCACCAACAGCAACGGTCTTCAAGCGATCACGTCGAAGAACCTTAGCCGGTTCCCAAGTGACATTAATGTCTGCAACCTGTACTAACGGTACCGCATTACCATTAGCTTGAGAGAAAACCGTTAACGACTCTATCTTGCCTAAATCTTGTCGATCAGCTAGTTCAGTACGCAATATGACCGGGATTGATGTGGTGCCTTCCCGATATTCAGTCATTTCATAACCACTTAGACCTGTTTGCAAAGAGACTGCAATGTCTTGGCTAGTAATACCTGCTCGCTTCGCTCTTTCCTGATCAATATCGACCGTTAACTTCTTAATTCTCTGGCCCCAATCATCGCTGATATTTTTAAGTCCTGAGATACCTGCCAACTGCTGCTTAATGCTGTCTACGATTGTAAAAAGCTTGTCAACGTCATTACCATAAACACGCACCTCAACAGGATTGGTAATGGCCTTACCATTTTCGATTAAGCGGGCAGTCGCTTGTGCATCCGGGTGATGCTGGTTGATATAAGCTTCAATCTTGGGCATTAGCTCTAAGTTTGCATCAGCCCCAGTCGTATTAACAATCATCAAGCCATAGCCAGGGCTTGCAGGTTTAGGGCTGTGAGTTAATAGATAACGCGCGCCTCCAGAGCCAACATAAGTGATCCAGTTTTTGATACCTTTAGGATTAGACTCATCCGCTTTTAACGTTTCTAGGTATTGCTCAACGTCCTTTACGATCCAATCAGTCTGCTCAATCGCAGTACCAATAGGGAGTTCAATATCCAGTTTAAAAAATGGACGATCAGAAGGTGGAAAGAAAATATTGGGGACTAAAGATAAAGCTTTAATACTGATGAAAAACAACAGCACAACCGTCGTTACTGTTGCGATGCGATTCTTTAATAGAAACAATAAGAAGCCGCGATATTTAGGATAGAAGCCTTTATTAAATACACTCTCATCATTCACCGCCCCCTTTTTAACTTTCAATATCACCATGCACATCAGAGGAATCATCGTCAGACTCAATAACCACGAGCATAATAAGGTAATGGTAACGACTTGGAATAGTGCCGCAGTATATTCCCCCATTGCGGATTCGGCTAAATAGATCGGTAAAAAAGCAGCGGATGTCGTTAACGAAGAGGTTAATAATGGAATTTTTAATTCATTGGCCGACGAGATAGCAGCCTCTTTAGGTGATTTCCCATTATTCATCTCCACCATAATGCTTTCTGACATCACAATGCCATTATCCACCAGCATCCCTAGTGCAATAATTAACGCTGCGAGAGAAATTTGATCTAGCCCAATATTAAAATAATTCATCACAAAGATGGTTGCAATCATACTGGCAGGAATCAAAGCCGAAACCACTAACCCCGTACGTAAACCTAAACTGAAGAGCATTACCGCAGCGACGACCACAATGGCTTGAACAAGGTTATTCATAAAATCATTAACCTTATTTTCCACTTCCTTCGGAGAGAAATTCAGCATTTCGAATTCTACCCCTATCGGTAGCTGAGCCTCAAAGTTGGTAATCGTTGTCAGCACTTGTCGACCTAAAGCAATATTATTTCCACCTTCCCTCATAGAAACAGCGATCGCTAAAGCTGGAACGCCTGAACTTCGAACAAAATTGGAATTAGGCTCTTGATAACCGCGCTTAACCGTTACGATATCTTCTAAATAAATAACATCATCACTACCGGGCAATAAGATGGTGGTTCGACTAATATCTTCTAGAGACTCAAAATTCCCAGACGGCTCTAACTCAATCCGCTCCTTACCAATACGAACGGATCCCCCTGGCATCACCACATTTTGATTAGCTAAAATTTGGCTCAGTTGCAAAGGGGTTAAGTTTAATTCAGATAAACGCGCATCATTATATTCAACATAAATGCGTTCATTCTGCGCGCCGTGGATTTCAACTTTAGCCACTTCAGAATTATGCAATAGCTCGTCACGAGCAGCGTCTGCGACATCTTTAAGCTCAGTATAACTATACCCTTCACCGGTTAACGTCATCACCACACCAAAGACATCACCAAACTCATCGTTCACATTTGGGCCAATAGCCCCTTCAGGAAGATCACCTGCCACTTTATCGACCTTGCGACGTAAGTTGTCCCAAATAGGGCGCATCTCGGTATAACTTTCTTTGATATTCACCGTCACAATTGAAATACCCGTGCGAGATTCACTTTTCACAAAATCTAACTCAGGAATTTCTTGCACAACTTTTTCAATTTTATCAGAGATCAGCTCTTCAACCCGAGCAGGACTGCCACCGGGAAAATAAGTTATCACCTGAGCAGCACGAATGATAAAACCAGGGTCATAGGCGCGGGGGATTTTGTTATAAGCATCTAAGCCCAACAACAGCATTACAATCAAAAAAACCAGTGTTGTTCGGTTATTCTGAATGGCTAATCGAGTAATATTCATTACCTAGCCCTCATCCATTATACGCACAGCCAAATCTGGAGATATCTTACTCATCCCCGCAGTAATCACATTATCCCCAAGGTCCAGTCCTTGTAATACCTGCAGGCCATTTTCATTTAACTCACCTACAATGACAGCTCTTCGCTTCACTTCAGCTTGACCCGCTTTCGTCTCAACCGCTAGATAAACAAAACGCCCCTGACTATCTTCTAAAACTGAGTGAGCCGGTACATAAACCTCCTTTAGATCATCTCCAGATTCATGCTCGGCATATACTCTAGCACTCATACCTGGCAACAAATTAATATCGTCTGGAGTAGCCATGACAAATTTAACCGCATAGGTTTGTGTTTTCTCATCCGCTCGGGTAGATACTTCTTTAAACGTTAACGGATAATGTCGGTCTTGATTTCCATCAAAGACAGCATATACCGCACGCTCTTCTTCATCTCGCTTAACTTTAATCATGACACTTTCGGGTAAGTTGATGCGCACCTCAAAAGCAGACAGATCCTGTATTGTGGCAAAAGTAATCGACGAGGTGATCTTTTCAAAGTTAGATAAATACTGCTTAGCAATTACGCCATTATAAGGCGCTTTCAATTCAGTATATTTAAGATTTTGTTGTGCGCTTTCTAATTGTGCCTTGGCATTACTTTGCTGTGCTTTTAGCTTTTCGAAATCAGCCGTGCTGATAGCCCCTTGCTTGATAAGACTTTTAGCACGATCAAATTCTGATTTTGAACGATCATAATCCGCCTGACTCGCATTCAGCTTAATATTAAAGTCAGTTTGGTCCAGTACTGCCAGCACTTGACCTTTCTTAACAAAATCGCCTTCTTTAGTATTAACGACTTTTAACTCACCACTAACTCGAAAGCCTAATTCTGCAGACTTATTGGCTTCAACAACCCCGGTAAAAGATTTAGTCGTCGTACTTCCTAGACTAACGGTCATCGTTCGAACCGGCTTCAATACTACTGCTTCCTCTTCCACAGGCGCACTTTCTTTTTGGCCACACGCCATAACACCGAAAACCATTAATAATGTGGTTAAAGGTTTCATAATACTTAACTGCATACGCGTTGAATTCATACCTGAAACAATCTTCATTTTTTTGTCCTTAAGAAAAGTTTTGAATTTAGTAATAAGTAAATAATGGCTTTAAGGGTGGAAACCAAAAGACAGCATAAGCACTGGCGTATCAGCAACATCTAAGTCTTCACCTTGGCTATTACTATTATCGGCATCAAGATTTAGTTTACGCGCTAAGCTTTGCCCCAACTCTAATGTTGCCCACATTTTAGGTTTTACTTGATATCGAATACCTACAGCCGCTAGCCAGCTAGTATATGAAATATTCAACCTTTCATGATCGACGGTCTCATAGCGCCAGTTCCCCCCCACTGGCGCTATGGATGCATAGCTAGTCCAATCATTCTGCCAGCGATATTCAGCTTTAGTAATGGGAAAACCCAAGTCCAACTGTAATCCTTCAGCTGCCTGGTACTGGTATGAAATAAGAGGAATAGGCTTATACTCACCAAACAGGCGGTTAAAGCCAATCCCCATTGTCCAAGCACTTACGTCGGTCGATTGATAACGCCAAACCGCTAATCCCATTAATGAAAATGCGTCTTCATCTATTACATCTAAATCACTATGTAAACTCGGTGTAATTTGAATTATTCGAGTCCATTTACCCTCTGAAGGGGTGACAAACATTAACTGAGTTTTAACCGTATAAGCTTCTTGATTATCTTGATCTACTTCTTCAAACCTAAAAGCAGTCTTTTCAACACTTAATGTAGGGATAAAAAAACTACTCATAAAGTCAAATTTACCCAAAGGTAACTTAACCTGAGTGTAATCCATCGCTAATTTAGCCTCACTTTTTTCTATCGATGCAAAATCATAGGATTGATGCTTAAGCCCCATAGCCAAGTCTTTAGGTACGTCCAAGCTCGAAGCAGCCGCTATATCATCGCCACTCTCGTTAGCCATAGATGAGGTTGATAATATCGCTAATGATAGGCCAAAGAAAAAAGGTCTTGATACAGTAAAACTCACAGCTAACTCCACTATGGATTAAGCACCCAATGTTAAAAATAAATTATGAAACTAAAGTTAAATCATAGTACCTTTTTCGAATCATGAATGCAGTGATTATGGTTAATCTATTAATATTCCTCACATCCCTCACCCTCCATAAGTATTAGTAGATTGGATTCTCCTGTATCCATAAGTGATCGGCATTTACTGACAGTAATCGTATTATTACTACCACTTAATTCAATACGATTTAAATTTATCGAAACCTGCTCTTCAAATAGCTGATTGCCAAAACCAGAAATGGACAATAATTCGATTTCCCTATCAGTAATCACATAAGTAATATTACGATCGCCCGTAATAATTAGCTTTCTCAGATTCCCCTTAACCGTCATTATTCTTTCACTGTCGACTAGGTGTAAATCATATTCTTGACTTGAATCCACTGTATTTGATGGATAATCACGATCGACCGTTATATGAATAACGTCCTCTTGTTCCTCCTCATCTTCCACCACCAGCTCTACTTTACACGCTGATAAGAGCAAGCTTACGAATACAATGCCAAATACATTAATTAACTTCATGATAGTTCCTCTGAAACTTATTGACCTAGCAGCAATATTCCCAGAAGATATATCTCATAACAATAATTAGTCTTCAGAGGAATACCTGATAATCCTCAGCTATATAAAGGCCAACATATGAAACTTGAACAACTTGCTCGTTATGACATCAAATTACTGGTCGCACTGCATGTATTATTAGAAGAACAGAATGTCTCTAGGGCTGCTGAACGCCTTAATGTAACTCAGTCAGCTATGAGTAAAATGCTTGCAAGGCTAAAGGAGGCTTTTGGTGAAGAGCTTTTTATTCGAACGAGCCACGGCATTCAACCGACTGAAAAAGCACTTTCACTAAAGCTGCCTTTAACAGATAGCCTAGATTCATTAAAATCTCTACTAACACCCAAGATCTTTAAAGCGCAAGAATGCGAAAGAACATTTCGCATCTCCATTCTCGACAATGCTGCAACACGAATCATTCCTAAGTTGTTGCAAACACTAAGTAAAAAAGCCCCTCTCGTTAGAATTCAACTCAAGCCTTGGAATCGTCACTCCTTCGATGACTTAGCCTCTGGCCAGCTAGACCTAGTTATGAACATGGTGGATATCGATAGAGCAAACTTTTATCAGAAAGTTCTTAATGATATAGAAGTCTGCGCGATCGTTCGCAAAAATCACCCATTAACTCTTAAACGAGAAATTTATATAGACGACTTCCTTTCTTATTCATTTGTTAAAGTTGTACTGCCCGAGCTAAATGAAAACCACGAACTAGACCAAAAAATGCTTGCATCTTTGAATAAGAAAAGAAATATTGTATTAGAAACCACCAATGCGAATTGCGCACTGCAAAGCTTAATTAATACAGACTACATCCTCTTTGGTGCAAGGAATAAAGATGAAGAGGTATATGAAAAGATGGGATTAACAACGATCAAGGCGCCCAAAGAATTTGCATTACCGACATTCCAAATGAAATTTATTTGGCATCAACGTCAACAGCTGCCTGCGGAACAAGTTTGGTTTCGACAGCTACTGCTAGACGAAATAAAGTCTTAATAAAAAATCTCATTAATGCAAAGATATTGCTAGATTCAGGCTTCAACAGTCATTAAATGTATTCTTGCCTAAAACCGCTATTCGAGTAATTGAATAGCGGTTTCAATTACGCCTCTTTTCTAAGAGCTAGCTACTGAGTTTCTATATTCTTTCATCAAATGACGGATATTATGCTGAAGTAGCTTACCAACATCACCACCTGCATTGCCGCCCTTCAAATCACTATCAGCGACGGCTTTAAATTTGATTTTATTGGTTTTAGCATCATAAACCGTTAATACAGTATCAACTTTTCCGCGACCGGCACCAAAGCCTACGAACCATCTTAGAAAGCGATTACCGTACACCACTTCAACATCCATATCGATAATCAAAGTCTCATTACGATTTTTAGCATTAACCAAGGTTAAATCGCTTGAATTTACATACGTATCTAATTGCTCACGAGCAAACTGTTTCCACTCTGAAATTCTTTCTTGCAAGGCATCATTTTTAGCTGCATTCCGTTCATTTGAATAGACTTCAACATTACGAATATACACATTTTCATAGCGATCAAAATTAGAAGCCTCAACTTCAGTATTAATCTTTAATGAGCTACAACCAAAAAGAAAAGTCGTAAAGATAATCAACGACAATTTGCCGAGGTTAGAGAGATATTTCATTTAACATCCTTATTAATCATTCAAGAAATTCATCATTATTAATGAGAGGAAAGCATCATACTAATATTCAGAAAATTTACTAGTACAAATAAAAAAGGCTTCCGAAGAAGCCTTAATTAACCAGACACAAGGTATTAACCAAATGTCTTATCAGCAATAAACTGATGGACTGCTTTAAGATCCGCAGGCAGAACATCTAAACGCTCTTCACGATCCATCAAGTCTGTTAAATGGTGTGGAAGTTTAGGCATTTCATAACCCGCACGTAGCACCGCTTCTTCAAACTTAACCGGATGTGCAGTTCCTAAAGTAATCATCGGAATATTGTTATTACGACGAACTTCGCGTGCGGCCTTAACACCAATCGCTGTATGTGGGTCTAATAAATAGCCCGTTTCGTCATACACTTCCTGCATAATTTTAATGGTATTGTCTTCATCAACCGCATAGCTATCGAACAATTCGCGAGCTTTTTCTAACTTGTCTTCATCAAGAGCAACCACATCAGTTTTCGCATTCATGCGACCCATTAATTCAGAAAGCGCTTCACCGTCACGACCATACAAGTCAAATAACAAACGCTCAAAGTTTGAAGATACCGCGATGTCCATAGAAGGGGTAATGGTATGCATTAGTGGGTGAACTTCGTACTGGTTCTTGCTCATCAAACGGTGTAATACATCGTTCTTGTTAGTGGCAATAATCAACTGCTCAATTGGCAGACCCATTTTCTTCGCCATGTAACCGGCGAAGATATCACCAAAGTTGCCGGTTGGCACTGAGTAAGCCATTGGACGTACAGGGCCGCCAAGATTCAGTGCAGAATAGAAGTAATAAACAATCTGCGACATGATGCGTGCCCAGTTGATGCTGTTTACAGCAACCAACTTACGCTCACCTTTAAGGAAAGACTGGTCGCCAAAGCTGGCTTTAACCATATCTTGCGCTTGGTCAAAGTTACCTTCGATGGCGATGTTATAAATATTGTCTCCAGTCACCGTAGTCATCTGGCGACGCTGAACTTCAGATACTTTACCGTGTGGGTGCAAAATGAAGATATCAACGTTCTTACACGCCTTAGTCCCTTCAATCGCCGCTGAACCGGTATCACCGGAAGTAGCACCCATGATCACAACTTTCTCGTGACGACGCTCTAAAACGTAATCCAATAAACGACCAAGAGTCTGCAAAGCAAAATCTTTAAACGCTAAAGTAGGACCGTGAAATAACTCTAATACGTATTCGTTATGATCGATCTGCTGCAATGGCGCAACGGCCTTATGACCAAAACCACCATACACTTCAGAAAGAATGGTTGCTAAAGCATCAGATTCAACACAACCTTCAACAAAAGGATAAATAACCTTATGCGCTAGTTCAGCATATGGAAGGTCACGCCAAGATTCGATTTCTTCTTTTGAAAAAGTCGGAACATCTTTTGGAACGTACAAACCACCATCTTCTGCAAGACCAGTCAGTAGCACTTCTTCAAACGTTAACTCAGGGGCATTGCCGCGAGTTGAAATATATTTCATCATAATTAATAACTCTTAATCTTTTAATCTAAAGATCTAAACCAAGGATTTAAACTAAGTGCTCAACACGAATTCGTGTAACGCCTTCCTGGGTCTCTTCCAATGCCTTAATCGCAACAATGGCATCATTCATAATTTTTTCTTGAATGGTATGAGTTAACAAGATCACCTGCACAACGTCTTCACCTTCAATCGGCTCCTTTTGAATCAGCGCTTCGATATTAATACCGCGCTCACTCAAAATAGACGATACATTAGCCAATACACCGGCTTTATCCAATGTAGGGATTCGCAAATAATACGCCGTCTCAATTTCTTCAATCGGAAGAACCTGAGTATCATCAACTTCTTTGAAACCTAAGTGATGTACACGAGTTGACGCTGGAGCATCAATTGAACGCGCTAAATCAATCACATCTGCAACAACAGCAGAGGCCGTTGGTCCTGCACCTGCCCCAGGGCCAGAGAACAAAGTATCACCCACCGCATCGCCATTAACCATTACCGCGTTTAATACGCCATCGATGGTCGCAATAGAACGCTTCTCAGGAATCATAGTGGGATGAACGCGTAAATCGATACCATTTTCGTTGCGAGAGCTCACACCTAAGTGCTTAATGCGATAGCCAAGCTCTTCTGCATACTCAACATCTTCTGGAGTAATGCCACCAATACCTTCACAGAAACAGTTTTCGAACTGCAATGGAATGCCATAAGCAATCGAAGAAAGAATCGTCAGCTTATGTGCCGCATCAATACCTTCAACATCAAACGTTGGATCGGCTTCCGCGTAACCCAACTCTTGCGCTTCTTTTAAAACGTCAGCGAAATCACGACCTTTGTCGCGCATTTCCGTCAGGATGAAGTTACCTGTACCGTTAATGATACCGGCCAACCAATTGATCTTATTACCGGCCAAACCTTCACGTAAGGCTTTAACAATAGGAATACCACCGGCAATGCCCGCTTCATACATTACAGAAACGCCTTTCGCTTCCGCCGCGGCAAAGATTTCTGCACCGTGCTCTGCAATTAACGCCTTGTTAGCCGTAACAACGTGCTTGCCGTTTTCAATGGCGAGCAATACAAGCTTCTTAGCAACGTCATAACCACCGATCAATTCAACAACCACATCGATTTCAGGGTTTGTAGCCACTTCGAAGATATCGCGAGTAACGTCTGTGTTAGAAGTATCAGCAGCTGGGTTATCGCGACGCGCACCCACCTGCTGAATAATAATTTCACGACCTGCACGGCGAGTAATGTCTTGCGCATTCTGGGTTAGCACATTAAAAGTGCCGCTGCCTACTGTACCTAATCCACAGATACCTACTTTTACCGCTTTCAAGGTCGTCTCTCCAACATAGCTTATAGATAGTTCAAAATTGGCGGATATTCTACACGAGAACGGCGCTAATAACAGTTATAAGACGACAAAACTGGGCTGAAGATGGATCTAAACCCGAGAGTTCGCAAGGGGTGCAAGACAGCTAGTGATTTATTTGCTAGCTTAAGTATTAGAAACATTAAGTGACAAATACACAGTAAGGAATAAAGATGTCGAAGTTTTTGGTTTTAACCATCATTGCAGACGATAAACCCGGTATCGTAGAAACCCTAGCCGCTACCATTGCGGATCAAAGCGGTAACTGGCTAGAAAGCCGCATGTCACACATGGCGGGCAAATTTGCTGGAATCTTACGCATTAGCATCGAAGCCGCAAAGACGGAAGCCCTGCAAACGAGCCTTGAAGCACTTGCTTCCCAAGGTATCAATGTCTCCGTGGAAGTTAGTATTGAAGCAGGCGATACTGTAGCAACGAAAGACTTAACCCTAAACCTAGTCGGCAACGACCGCCCAGGCATTGTTAAAGAAGTCTCACAGGCACTGGCTAAGATGGGAGTAAACGTACTGGAATTGACGACGAATTGTGAAAGCGCTGCTATGTCAGCGGATTTATTGTTCAAAACTGAAGCCCACTTACGCGTCCCCCAAGGCTTTGATGCTGATGTATTAACGGATGCTTTAGAAGCGATTTCTAATGATTTAATGGTTGAAATCAACCTAGATTAAATTCTCTCAGGATCAATACTCTCTCAATTAGTGCTATAGAAAAGAATTTATAGCGCTAATTGAATTGCACCTTCAACCCAAGCCATATCTGCTTTTTTAGGCTTTGAAGCTGGATTGATCAACTGGAACCCATGACGACCATTAAGCTTTGCCGCTTTAACCACCACCTGCTCTTGACCCTCAATACCACGAGTTGCGGGGTCGTTAATAAATAAATACTCCCCCTTACTATCCTTTAAGCTACCCAGTTTTTCATAACCCACAAGCGTCACCCAATGGCCCCCTATGCGCTTCTGCTTGCCATTAGCCTGAGTTTTATACCAGCCAATATTCACCCAAATATGCTTATCTTGCTGAATACCACTAATCAACCAAGGTAACTCAGCTTGCTTATCTAATGTTGGGTTGTATTTACGCGGCACAGAACGCTGGCCACGATACTCTAGCTGGCCAGAGTGATAAGACGGTAAATTTTGCTGTTCAAGATAAAGATCCACCCCTTGCAATAATTGGCGAGGATTCGTTCCACGATCCCCTGTCGCCATATAATCAGCACTGCCTAAGGTGCGAGCGATTTCAACCTGCTGCTCGAATTGTCGAGTATTCGCCAGCCCCCCCATCATTTCGGGTAAGTCGGCTTTAGGCAATAGCGTGCTTAATGAGTTAGAAACCGCCACAGGGGCGCAATATTTACGACCACCATCCGGAAAATCCGCTGCAGGATCACGCTGACTTAAATCAGGGATTTCAGCTAATAGTTTACGTTCAATACGTAATACTTGAGGTTTTACCGATAGACTGGTGGCTGCAGCAAGGTGGCAAGCGTATCTATTATCCGTAAATACAGCCTTTCCACCGAGCTCAGCTTGGCAGCGATATATATCCGCACTGGCGACAGATATCAGACCAGTAGCGAGTAATAATGTGAGAATGCAGCTAATCCGCTTAGCAATAACCATGTATTCAACCAGTTTCCAAAAGTCATTGTAAGTTTAGTTATCTGACTTGTTACGGAATGTTACCAACTGAATACTAAGTGATCAAATACTTTTAATACTACCGTATTGTTTCTTTCCCATTAGAGTAGCTGTAAAGCTTCTAATGACCCTTCGATCGTCCTAACTTGCGCCCCGACTGTAGAGCCGCTCTTTAATGCACTATCAAGATTGCCATCACTATTACTTCGAATAGCAATAATCGTGAAACGGCTGCATTGGTCGTAATCCCCCGCGCCCAAGACTACCGCTAGATCAATCGTATGAGCCCCATCATCTTCTACTTTCTCGACGTAGCTCGAACTAATACTGGGCGTCCCTGAGTCATTTCTACAGTCAAAATCATATCTTAGAGTGAATTCTTCATCCGCACTCACGCCTCCTTGTGCATCCCAAGAAATGGCAAATGTTTGCCCATCAGACGGTTCATAATCGGAATCTACTAAGAGAGGGGTAACCAAGGTAAATTCTTCTGGAACTATGACAAAAGAGTTATCAGCATTTTCTTGAGACTCCCGAGTAAATTCAAAGAAATATCTACCAGCTTCAAACTCCTCCGTTCTATTTAAGCGATAACTAGCAACCCCGAAGCTAATACTTTCAATAAGAGGTAGGCTCTCAGAGCCAATAGCAACAAAAACCTCATCCCCGCCTTCTAATTCGAGAGAGCTACCATCATGAGCAAAGTTAGCCTGATAGGTTACTTGGTTATTTTCTTTCACCTCTATTGAATAAAAGGCTTCAATCGCTTCCGTAGAAAAATCACTTGAACGCTTAGTTTCGTTCTCAATATTGCTACAGCCAGAAAAAAGGAAAATACTACTGAAAACGGCTACAAGAAAAGGCTTTGTATTAGGCATCTATCTGTCCTTGTTTGCTAATTTATATCAAAGAATCAATATAGTTTAAGCAAGAATGATCATCAGGTAAAACTTTATCACCAGCAACCACGACTAATTCTTCTGTTAATGCCTGAAGCCAGTTACACTGCTTGCTTTAATTCAACATAAACTCTCTGGAGCTACCATGAGCCACGATTATCAAGATGTTAATTTAACCATCGATAACAAAATCGCCACTATCGAAATTAACCGTCCAGAAGTTTTAAATGCCATTCGTGTTAAAACCTACCAAGACTTAATTGCTGCCTTTAAAGAAGCCGATGCTTCTGACGATGTTAATGTAATCGTGCTTACGGGTGCAGGCGGCAAATTCACTGCCGGTAACGACCTTGCCGATTTAGTCGCCGGTGATGAAACTCGTCAAGATGTGATGGATGGTGTATCCGGCATCTTCACGACATTAAGCCTAGTGAAAAAACCCGTTATCGCAGCAGTAGAAAAAGTAGCGGTGGGCATTGGTACTACCATTTTATTACATTGCGACATGGCTTTCGCTGGTACCAATACCCGCTTCCGCCTACCTTTCGCCAACCTAGGAGTGAGCCCAGAAGGCGCTGCTTCTATGTTATTGACAGAATCCGTTGGCCCTAAGATCGCCAACGAGTTGTTATTAACCGGTCGTTTCTTCGATGGCAGCGAAGCAGAGAAGTGGAACCTAATCAACAAGGCAACTGAAGATGGCCAAGCATTAGAAGCGGCTATGGCTGTTGCTCAAGATCTATTAAAGCAACCTCTGGCTTCATTAATTACCACCAAGCAATTATTAAATGTTGGCAACGCCGACGTCATTGAAGAAGTTGTTACGGATGAACTTGAAGCCTTTGCTTTGTTGCTGCAAAGTGAAGAAACACAAGGCCGTATCAATTACTTAGTTAACAATAACAAGTAACATTGCCGTTAATAAGGTTTTTTAACCGCTACTGCTAGGCACCTCTTCCTGAGGTGCCTTTAATTAATGGCCTCCTCAGCTTTAATCCAGTCCTTTTCTTTTTGCTTTCCAGTTAATTGAACCAATTATTTGCCGAATCTGTAAGGTAATCCATACTTAAAGCTTATCTCGCTCGATAATAAATTCGTATAAATAGCGACAAAAAGTAGGGTTATAATGCCAATTCAGCTTCAAAACTTATCCATCCGCCAAAAAGTATTGCTGCTTTCTGGATTACTGAATGCAATCATTATTGCAACGGCAATTTATGCACAGCTATCAATACGTTATATAGGTAATGAGCTAGAAGCCATTGCAGATCATGATATTCCTATTACAAATGCCTTAACACGAATTACAGTTCTTCAATTAGAACAAGAAATTAATTTTGAACGATTAATTAACTCTGCTCTATCAAACTCCCCGGGAGCATTTGATAAATACAATAAAAGCTTTCACCATTTAAATGATGAATTAGAAGTGGAGTTTAAAGATATTGAACATAAGCTAACGTCAATTTTATCTAAAACAACACTTGAAAAAGAAATAAAAGAATTTAGTGTAATTTCAGCTGGATTAACCAAGGTCAAAAGAGAACATCTTGAATATGAAGAATCTGCAGATGAAATTATTCGCCTTTTTAAACAAGATAATAAACCTGAAACAAAACCCTTAATTAAAAACATTAAGATCATTGAAGATAATCTTGATGCTCACCTGAAAGAGCTACTGTTTGAAATAGAGCATTTCACAGCTGAAGCAGCAAATTTAGCGAAAGATCATGAACATGAAACCGAAAATTTATTAATCATAATTACTCTAGTTGCAACGATCATTGGCATCATTCTAGGGTTTATCGTATCAAACGACCTACAAAAACGCCTTAATTACATTGCAAAAAGTCTTAAAAGACTGGCACAGGGAGATTTCTCAAAGAATATCGACCCAATAGATGAAGTAACTATTCCTATGCATGCGATGCAAGCTCATCTATCAGAAATGATTGAAAACATAAATAAGACTACGAAGGAATTATTTACAACAGCGGAAAGCCTGGCTGCCATCGTTAAACAAACTCAAGGAAATATGAACATTCAGCAAGTTGAAACCGAAGTTATATCCAACGCAATGGTCCAAATGAAATCTTCAGCGCAAGAAGTTGCTCAAAGTATTTTGTCAGTCGCCGATATGACAAAACAGTCGAATAATGAAACGGAAGGAGGCGCATCTGCGGTAAACGAGACGGTATCTGGCATTAATTCTTTATCCGAAAAAATTCACGACGCATCCGATGTCATTATGAGTGTTGAAGATGGCAGTAAAAACATCTATACCGTTTTAGAAGTTATTAAAAGCATCGCAGACCAGACGAATTTATTAGCGCTTAACGCGGCAATCGAAGCTGCTAGAGCAGGAGAACAAGGCAGAGGGTTCGCAGTGGTCGCCGATGAAGTTCGATCTCTGGCCGTTCGGACCCAAGAAGCCACGGGACAAATTAATGTCATGATTGAAGAGCTAAATACGTCATCCAATAAAGCAGTTAATGCCATGAGCGAGAGTCAAGATCAGGCAAAGCTCGTCGTAGATAAAGCTGTCGAAGCCGGTAATTCCTTAAACGTAATTGTTCAATCTATCACAAAAATAAGTGACATGAGCCTGCAAATATCCAGCGCCGCCGCAGAGCAAGAGACCGTTGCAAGGGATATGAGCAGCAGTATTTCTAACTTAAGCTCAATGGGAACTGAAAACTCCCAAGGTGTTACTGAAATAAATAACATTTGTGATCACATTGTATCTTCATCATCACGCCTTAAAGAATCTGTTAGCGCATTTAAACTCTAGCCCTTCAACCAGTGCATCTCTCATTAAAAGTTCAAAGATCTCAATAACTCTGGTACTGTTATTTTTAAATAACAGTACCCATGAGAGCCTCCGCTAATGAATAAACCAGCAGATAATACTCAAATCAACAGCGTTGAAAAATCAAGCCATTGGATTTTGGTAATCATGGGGATTATATTCATGCTTGTGTCACTCCCAATTTTCTTCTCAATTGCAGAAGAAGTTCGTCGTGGAAATAATGGTATATTTGTCGCTCTGGTATTTCCCCTCGCGGGCTTAGGAATGTTATTTGGCGGCTGGAAAATGCGCCAGAAATTTCTTTTCTTTGGACCTACTCCATTAACACCTTCACCCAGTATCGGGCAAGTCGGTGGACAAGTCGGTGGGCGCATCGACCTTGAACAACCTTGGGCAAAGCGTAACCTTTCGGCAACCCTTAGCTGCATCAATACTTATACGACGGGCAGTGGTAAAAATTCCACAACCCATAGAGATATAAAATGGCAAGAAACGGATAAGCCTCTAGATCGCCCAAACGGTACAGGCAGTAAACTTGAGTTTTGTTTTGATGTTCCCGCTGGAGAGCCAACTGAAACGACTTACAATGGTCGTGGCCGAATTCACTGGGAAGTTACTGTCGAAGGCCTAGTCAATTTTATGGAGTTCAAGCGCAGCTGGAAACTTCCTGTTGAAGTTGGCACAGAAACATCCAGCATTGATATTCCTAATACTCACAAAGAAGCCAGTCATGCTGCCAAGCGAAAACAAGCTGAAGTTAGCATAGAAAAACAAATCCAAACAGAAGTAACCCAAGAAGGACTCGATATTCTCTCCGAGCAGGGGCGTAACAAATCGATGAGCTGGTTTCTTGTGCTTTTCGGAGCACTATTTACCACAGTTGGCTGTTTTTTGTTGTACATGGCATTTCAAGGAGAAGCGATGTTATGGATAATGGGACCTATATTTTTCAGTGTCGGTGCCAGTATTATGGCTTTCGGTATCTTTCTAGTAGGGCGAAAACTTGAATGCAAAATAATCGGTGATACTGTTCATACGCGTCGCAGTTTATTCGGTCGTATTCTCTATACCCGTGAAGGCAAGTTAACGTCGCCCAGTCAGCTTACCTTAAAAACAACCATGTCGAGTACGAGTAACGGTAAACAAACAGAGTACATGGCGATATATGCTCAAATCGATGTTAATAGCCCCAATGGCTCAATTAAGAAAGATATTAAACTGGTCGAAGGCATTGAAGGCAAAGCGGCTGGAGAAGCCATGGAAAGAAAGTTAATCGATGCTTTAATGGAAAAAAGTAATAATCTTAAAGGAGAACTCGAAGCGCTATAACATTAAAAACCTATCACAATGCCATAGTCGAGCAGCTCAGCTATCTAAAAAGATTAGCTGAATTGCTCGAGTACACATTAAAAGTTATTGATATATCTGATCATCATTTCCAATAAGACCACCACTATTACCACTGAACGTATGCACCTGGCCGTCGTTATTATCACCACCACGGTTTAGATCTTCTTTCGGTGCACCAACCGCAAGGTCGGCATAACCGTCACCATTAAAATCACCCGCCGATACAGCCCAACCAAAACGATCATCTTTTTCAGGGCTATTAGCAACGCCAACAGAATCCTGAGAAAAAGACTCATCACTGCCGTCGTCTAAACCGTTGCTAGTACCATAAAGCACGTTGATATAACCCGTATCCCACTCGCCTAAATCTTCATTAGGAACTCCAATAGCCAGATCCGAAAAACCGTCACCATCAAAATCCCCCGCCGTTAACGAATAACCAAAATGATCATCTTTTTCTGCAGTACCATTAACCGTACCAATGTCTTGGGCCCAAGCAGAAGATCCATTGCCACTTAAACCACCACTGCGGCCATATAAAATATGGATCATGCCATCATTATTATCGCCACCAGCTTCTCGATCTTCTTTTGGTGAACCCACCGCAAGGTCGGCATAACCATCGTTATTAAAATCTCCAGTGGTTAACGCAAAACCAAAATGATCATCTGCTTCTGTTGAACTAGCAATGCCATCACTGTCTTGGTGGAATGATTGATCACCCACGTCATCAATACCATTACTACTACCAAACAATACATTCACATAACCTGCATTGTCATCGCCATTCACATCTTCTTTCGGCACACCGACCGCAAGATCATCAAAGCCATCGCGATTGAAATCCCCCGCAGCCAAGGACCATCCAAAACGATCATCTTTTTCTGCTGTGCCATTTACCGTGCCTACATCTTGCGCCCAATGCGTTGAGCCTTGGGAGTTAATCCCCGTGCTGCTGCCATAAAATACATGGGCCATTCCTTCATTGTCATTGCCACCCGCAGGTCGATTTTCATTTGGAGAGCCAACCGCAAGGTCAGAGTATCCATCGTTATTAAAATCACCAGACGCTAAGGAATAACCAAATTGATCATCACCTTCAGCACTGCTCGCTACGTTATCCGTATCCTGATGAATATACGTATCGCTGGCTGCAGTTAGGCCGTTTTCACTGCCATAAATAATGGTTACCGCACCACCATCTTCTGCGTTTGAGATTTTTTCGTGCGGCGCACCAATCGCAAGATCTGCAAAGCCGTCATTATTGTAATCACCAGAACTTAATGCAAAACCAAACCAATCATCGTCTTCTGCAGAGCCACCCAATCCTGGGCTATCACCGTGCCACCACTGACAATTCCCTTTTTCAATAACAGCTCCATCGTCACTGCCATAAACAATATTGACCGAGCCCGCATCGTCATGACCATTGATATCTTCATTCGGCGCACCGATGGCTAAATCATCAAAGCCGTCACCATTAAAATCTCCTGCGGCCAGCGCCTTACCTAAGTGATCATCTTTTTCAGGAGAGCCAGCTAAGAAACCATCATTACCAGGCAAAGTGCCACACGCCCAATAATTTTCATAACCCTTAATACGTGAATACGAAGGCAATGATTGATCATTCGAAATCCACTCACCTTCTTTATTTTGATCGTTATAATTTAACCAAACATCCAAGCTGCGCTTTTGTGCCACCAATGCCTCTTTATCCACATACGTGGTTGGCACAGCAAACTCATAAACTCCTGAGGTTTCTTGATCACAAGCTGCACTGCCATCAGCCCAAACTCCAGTGGTTTGAGTTACCAGCCAATCGTGAGTACCTGGAATTTGGCAAGCGTAGTTATAATCTCGCTCACAGGTGCGATCTTCAAAACGCCCAGAATCTCGTAGGATTGCACAGTCATCATCACTGGATGATTGATTTGGCTGGTTGTTACCCCAACTCCATAACAAAGCATCCATTCGAGAATCCCCTGCTACGAGTTTATCCAAACCAAACACATTAATGCCGCAGCTCATTGCGAATGCAACATCACTGGCAGACAAGTTCACAGGATCTCCAAACGCATTACCATTCCAAGTAAGATCTTCAAATACTCGAACCCACTTACTGTCCATTTGAGATGGAGAATATTTATCGTGGCACTGCCTAGAATCAATCAAGGTATTATCCGTTTTAAAACCCCCTTTAAAAACCCAATCAGTAAAACCTGCAGATTCTGCTGCCGCACAACTACCACCCGTCGTAAACGCAATCACTTGCTTACCAGCTGCCAAAATATCACTTTTCGTTAAATCGACCGGCGGGTATTCACAACCATTGCCGCTGGTTTTATAAAGATACAACCCCAAGTAACTATCAAACATATCGCTCATCGCTTGCTGATAATCGTTATCGAAATAATCTTCCAAATACAAAACGACCACTTCGTTGGGATGTTGAGCTAACCACTCCGCAATCTCTTTCAATCCGTCCTTATAATCTCGCTCTGTACCAATACAACCCGCATCACCACTGCCGTGACATAAAATAATATTGCCAAATAATTTATGTGCATCCAATTCCAGTGAACGCACACCAATCTCTAAAAGGTTAGTCAATGAAAGTGAATGATTCGGATCAATGTAGTTCAAACCCGCCGCGTAAGCCGAAGAGTTATAGGCGTTATGCGCATGCACAAAGGTCGCCTTAGAAAGGGGTTCATCCATATCCAGCGCCTGCTGGCGCATCAAGGTTTTATACTCCCAGCTTTGTTGATACTCTGAAACCGAGAGGGCATTAGCGGGTGAGGTGAATATTAAGGTAAAACCACACATCACCGAGGCTAATAATGAGACTGCTTTTTTTATCATCACACCGTACTCTAGTTATTTTTATAAGTTAATAAGAATAATCTAGAGAGGCTTTTAGCTGCGTATCCTAAGCAGTCAAAAAGAACTCCACTCAGGTCAAACTAATCATGGTGATTGATATCATCAGAAGATTTTTGAATGATTTTTTTACGGTAATCTGCCGGCGTCTCACCGGTCCAGCGCTTAAATGCTTTGAAAAATGCAGGTGCATCCGAAAATCCTAAGCGGTCAGCAACATCGGCTAAATTCAAACGTAAGTCCGCAAGGTGAACCTCCGCCTTATCCATTCGCACTTGTTCGACCAAGCCTTTAAACGTGGTGCCATCTTCTTTTAATCGACGCTGAAAAGTACTCATACTCATAGCAAAAGCACTCGCCCCATCCGTCGCACTTGGAAGCGAGTCGTAAAAGCCTTCTTTGATAAAATCATAGACCTCGCTTCTGAATTGGCGCTCATTTCGACGCGAAGCTTGAATCGCATCCAGCTCCATAATGGCACGGCTAACAATGCGCGTATCAGCCCCTGGAATAACAAAATCGAGAATAACCGGATCAAAAGAAAAACTGTTTACACCCTGATTGAATTTCACCTCAATACCAAAGAACTTCTTATACTCTGAGAGATCAGTTTGCGGACCGTGTCGAAATAAAACTTCTTTAACTAATGATTTTCCTTTGCGGGGGCTAAAGCTTAAAAAATTCGTATAAGCCAGTAGTGATGCTATGTGAGCTTCAACCAGAGGTGCAACTTCTTCATCAGAGTAGCCCTCATAAACCACAGAGTTATAGACGCTATTCCCCTTCGCAATCGAGGTCGTTTTAACCGCCTCGTTTAACATCGGCTCATAGGTTAAAAATCCTTGATAAGCCTGACCAATGGTTGCACTGTTAAGCATCAAATACGCTAACGGGCCAAAAGTAGACGGGTGATAGTGCGCTCCTGACTGTAACCCTAAAGCGGAGGATTGAGTTATTTCAATAAGTTTATGGACCGCAGTAAGAAAATCAGAAAAAGGCAGGCGTCTCATCGCCTCTTTAAAGTGCGTCTCACTTAAGCCAAGTTCAGATAGTAGAAAAGAGCGTTCAAAACCCAGAACACTGGCTTGAGCAAGATAAGGGTAAAGCAAAGACAGACAAATCTTAGAGCTCATGTTAAATACGTTTCTTAATTAGGTGGGGGCCTTTTTAAGATATACGTTTTCCTTAAGGATTTACAAGTCAGTAATACGCCAATCCCTGTTCATTGACGCCAACATTATAAATCCTTACGAAAGTCACAAACTTTTAAATCTCTACCTCTTCCGGCATCTTACCCATCAGTTGATACAGCACAGGTACAACAATTAACGTTAAGAAAGTAGACACCATTAGGCCACCAATCACAGCCCAGCCCATAGGGGACCACATGCTCGACCCACTGAGTGTTAAAGGTAATAAGCCACCAATGGTAGTTAACGTCGTTAATACGATCGGTACAAAACGTGTTTTCGCCGCAGCCATAATGGCCGCCGTTTTTTCTTCGCCTTCCCTTCTCATTTGGTTAGCGTAATCCACTAAGATAATCGAGTTATTCACCACGATACCAATTAACGAAGTTAACCCAATAAACGCCGTAAAACTAAAGGTATAACCTGTTAGAAATAACGCCATGAAGGCACCAATTAATGCAAAAGGAATGGCTGCAAAAACAATCATAGGTTGAATAAAAGACCTAAACTGCAGAACCAATACCGCAAAAATACCAAATACCGCGAGCAAGACAGCTTTCATTAAGCCGCCAAACGCTTTTTTACGATTCTCTTGCTCACCACCCACCGCGTAGCTCATGCCTTCTGGCCAATCGTACAATTCTAACTTGGCTACCACGGTATTGGTGACTTTCTCGGCGGTAAAGCCAGGAAGAATATCCGCAGTCACCCGAGTCATGCGCTCCATATTATAATGGTTAAAACGCGCGATACTGGTTTCCATTTTCAACTCAGCGAGCTGCATTAATGGAATTAACTGCCCCGAGTTAGAACGTACTTTAATATCTTCAAAGGTTTCGATTTGCGGCTTTTCATATTGAGACAGTCGCAAAACCATCGCAAACTCTTCACCTTCACTATCGCGATAATTACCCATCGTAGTCCCTACTAACGCAGTACGGACCGTGCGATCAATATTCTGTAGTGATACCCCTAACATCGCAGCTTTATCACGATTGATTTTTATTTTTAAATCGACCTTGTACTTATTCATCGGGTTTTCTACCCCAACAGCCCCTTCGGTCGATTTAACAATATCTTCTACCTCCCGAGATACTCGTTGAATTTCATTCAGTTCTTCGCCGATCACTCGAATACTGAGCGGTGCAACCACAGGCGGCCCAGACATGAATTCTTTCACGGTAATGTTTACCCCCGGAATATCGTTCACATTACTACGCAAGCGTTCGACTAATGGCTCAACTTCACTTAACTGAAAATCATGCAAAGTGACAAATAGCTGTGCAAACGTCACCGTCTGTCGGCTAGGCATAATGTTGTAATAAATACGCGGATTTCCACGCCCCACATTTAGCGCAATATCTTTTACTAGGTCTTCTTTACGCACACGAGCCGCAACTTTTTCAGCCACCATTTGAGTACGTTCAAAGGTTGTGCCTTCTGGCATATCGACGTTCACCAAAATCATTGGTTTTTCCGCTTTAGGAAAAAGACTCACGCCAATAAAAGGAAATAAAGCCAAACTAAAAATTAATAACCCCACCGAAATACCAATAACACGATACGGTTTAGACAGTGCCCAAATTAACGTTTTACTGTAAGTTCCGTCCGCGAACGACTCCATTTTCTTTTGAGCTTTTGTCGTTTTCTTCGCCGAACCACCGAGTTTACTGGCTAATAAAGGGGTCAGGGTCAAAGCAATTAATAGCGAAGCAAACAGCGTTACAACAACCGTTACGGGCATAGCGCGTAGAAAAGTACCGGAACCATTTTGCATAAGCAGCATAGGTAAAAACGATAACACCGTGGTTAAGGTTCCACTGGCAACCGCCCAAGCGACTTGCGAACTGCCTTTAATTGCCGCATCAACCGGTGAGTCGCCATCACGTAAGTGCCGTGATACGTTTTCGACGACTACAATGGCATTATCGACCAATAAGCCCAGAGCAATCACTAAGCCGACTATCGACATTTGCTGCAAACCAAAACCGGTTAAATCAACCCAGCCAATGGCAATAAAAATAGATAAAGGAATTGCAGAGATTACAACTAAGGTAGGTTTAAGGCCTAATACGATTAAACTTAAAATGCCGACCAGTAATAACCCTTGATTTAAACTGGTAAAAAATCCACTGATATTACGTTCAACACTCTCACTTTGGTCCATTACCACATGCATTTTAATATCTTCGGGCAATTTCGGGCGATACTGATCAAGGGATTGATTAATGCCTTCCATCACCGAAAATATCTGCGAACCTTTACGCTGCACAACCGAAACGAATACCGCTTTTTGATCGTTTAATTCAGCGCGATACGTCGGCAAAGTTTCATCTAAATAAACCTTCGCTACATCCCGCAAATAAATAAACTTGCCTTGAGAGCCGCGTATCACGGTATCGCGAATTTGCTCTAACGATTTATAATCGCCACTGGTACGTACCGTAAACCGACGATCACCACCACTGGCATGGCCACCGGGTAAATTTTGGGCGGAGTTTTGCACCGCAGTAAATATTTCATCCAAACTGATACCGAGAGCATTCACTTTGCGTTGGTCGACTCGGATTTGAACTTCCAGATCCGGCAATGCTTCAATATCAACTCGTTTAACCCCGGGCACGCGTTCAAGCTTTTGCTCTATCGCTTCTGCATGGCGTTTTAAGCTTAAATAATCGGCCTGATCGGTTACCAATGCCATCTGTAAAATACTGACATCGGCGGGGGAAATTTTATCAATCTCCAACGCGACAATACTACTAGGAAGGCTGTCACGAATTCGAGAAACCGCCGAGACCACATCGTCGTATTTTTCATCCGGGTCGGTACCATATAAAAACTCTGGACGAATAACCGCTAAACCGTCTTCCACATTGGTTTTAACATTATTCAAATCTTCGAGTTCGTTGATCACTTCCTCAATCGGATCGACCACCAGCTTTTCCATATCCAGCGGCGTGGTGCCAGGATTCACGACTTTAATAACCGCCGCGGAAAAATCGAATTGAGGGTCTTCGCTGCGTGGCATTGTATAAAACGAAACAATGCCGAGTACCACAAGCAGTAAGAATACCACCCAGGTAAATTGATGATTACGAATCGCTAATGCAGGTAATTGCATACAATAAGGCTCCGTTATCGATTAGCAGCAATATGTACAGACACACCACTACCTTCAGATAAATAAGGAGCACCTTGCACGACAATACGCTCATTTTCTTGTACGCCATCGCGCACGGCCATAATGCCACCTTCAATAAAAGCAATATTCACCGTACGTAGATGCGCTTTATCATCGGCATCCAAAACAAATACTTCGGCTTGATCCGCTTTCGTTCTTAATACCGAGGTTAAAGGCAATAAAGCCAAGGACTCTTTATTACTAGGATAAACACGACCATGGCCGACAAAACCGGCTAATAAATTTCGGCGATTTTTTCCTTCAAGAGGTTCTAAGCGCAATTCGATTTCAAAGGTTTGTGTGGCAGCGTCTGCACGACCGGCTAATTCAGAAACCTGAGCTTTGAATATTTGATTCGGATACGCATCAAATTTTAATTCAGCGGCATCCGTCATCCCCAAACGTACGATGTCTTTATCCGTTACTCCAGTACGCAATACCCAACCACGTTTTTTAGAGGCAAATACAAACGCAGGCTGACCACTGGCTAATAATTCATTAGGCTCGATACTGCGTTTTAAGATACGACCACTCGCAGGGGCTTTGATCTCGGCATGGCGACGATTAAATTTCGCTACCGTTAAATCGGACTGGGCTACGTCCATACGAGTTTGCGCGGACTGTAGCTGGTCCATGGATAAAGCATTTTGCCCTTGTAGAGATTGAAAGCGCTCTAGGTTTCGTTCTGCATTGGCTAATACCGATTTCGCTTTCGCGACTTGCGCATCAATTTCCTCAAGATTCAGAACCGCTAAACGCTGCCCCTTCTTAACAAACTGACCTTCGTCGACATAGACCTTGGCGACTAAACCACTCACTTTAAAAGCCAGAGTTTGCTCTGATTTATTTTCTAATAAGCCACTAACCCGTAATGGCTTGGCATATTCTTTAAAATTAACTGGCGCAACTTCAACCGGAACGGTATCCGACACAAGGTCTGCCGCTTGCAACGTAAAGGAGGAAAAAAGTACACCGCATAAAAGCAGTAGCTGGGAAATAAACAAGGTATTCGTCATTTGAAGAGCCTCAAATTTAGAGTGATATTAAATCTGGCGTACTGATTTGGTGTAATAGGAAAACAGCTCACTAAGTTTACACCGAACACATCAGTCATAGGGAGTGTAGCTTTCAAATGTGTTCACCGTCAACACCTATTAATGACCAAGCGTACATTAAACCGATTGGATTAGCCCAAATTGACAATTGACAAGCGCCTAACAAAACAACAGACTTTCAGCTCTTCTTACCTTCGCAGTCGATAAAGTAGTAGATAAAAGCTTAATAATGACAACAGATACAGCTAACTATCATCACGGTAACTTGCGCCAGGCCTTATTAGACGCAGCCATCGCTCAGATTAAAGAACACGGCGTTGAAAAGCTCAGCATGCGCGCCATTGCGCGTATCGTGGGGGTCTCTCAAACCGCGCCCTATCGACATTTTGAAGATAAAAATCATCTTTTAGCTGAGGTAGCGACTCAAGCTTTCGCCGAGCTTTATGACATCAGCATGGCAGTAGTTGACCCTAATCGCACCCCACTGCAAAACATCCATACCACTGGGTTGGTGTATTTAAATTACGCGATAGAGAATCCCGAAAAATACCGCGTTATCTTTGGTAGCCGCATACAAAACCGCCAAAGTTACCCCAAGATGATTGAAGCCGGTGAGAAGTCTTTTCAAATTCTGATTGATCAGGTTGAACGTGGGGTTGCCGATGGGGATTTCATTCCTGGCTGCGCATTAATTCTGGCCAATACCCTTTGGACTCAAGTTCACGGCGCCGCATCATTAATTCTTGATGGCTTTTATATTGATAGAGAGTTACCGATGCCCTTCGACGACTTCTTAAAAGCCCAAATCCACATTGGAAGTCGGGCTTTATTATTGAACCCTGAGCCAATTAGCCTTAATCCCGGCAGTAAAAGCCAAGACAATATCTGACCAAGAAGTCAGGAATTATCAACATTTCAGGCCATTTTAATCTGTCAGTTAGTGTCAGGCTAGAAATCCCTCATCATTTAACGTACCATCGTACCAATAACGCGTTTTTTCGCGATCATAATTAATCTGCAAGATGCCAAGCTCACACTTTGTCGGTATACTTGCGGGCCTTTTTTAGCGCTATCAGCTCTTTATTACAAAGCAGCGATTATTTACGGATCATAGAAATATGGGTAAGCAAACACCTCTGTATCAACAGCACCTAGATGCCAACGGCAAGATCGTCGATTTTGGTGGCTGGGATATGCCAATTCACTACGGCTCACAGTTACAAGAGCATAATGTAGTACGTGAAGACGCCGGCATGTTCGATGTATCGCATATGACCATCGTTGATATTCAAGGCCCTGAAGCACTGGCTTACCTACAGAAAATTCTAGCCAATGATGTATCCAAGCTTGGCTTTACTGGCAAGGCTTTATACACAGGCATGTTGAACGAAGAAGGCGGCGTAATCGACGACCTTATCGTTTATAAAATGGAAGGCTGGTACCGCACCGTTGTTAACTGCGGCACCCGCGAAAAAGATTTGGCTTGGATGAACAAGCAGATCGAAGCCTTTGATGCGACTCTTACCGAGCGCCCAGAACTCGCCATGGTTGCCGTTCAAGGCCCTAACGCCATCGAAAAAGTGAAGCAGGTTCGCACCGAACAAGCGGACTTAATTGGCGACTTAAAAGTATTCCAAGGTTTGCCAGTCGGCGAATGGTTCTACGCGCGCACAGGTTATACCGGTGAAGACGGCTTAGAGATCATGATTCCAGCAGCCGAAGTGGCTGAGTTCTGGACAGCACTAGTAGAAGCCGGTGTTGCTCCTGCTGGATTAGGCGCTCGTGATACCTTGCGTTTAGAAGCGGGTATGAACTTGTATGGCAACGACATGGATGATTCCATCTCTCCACTACAAGCTGGCATGGGCTGGACCATTGCATGGGAACCGACTGATCGTGACTTTATTGGCCGTAAAGCGCTAGAAGCACAAAAAGCCGCAGGTGTTCCAAGCAAGCTAGTGGGTATCGTATTAGAGACTCGCGGCGTTATGCGTTCTCACCAAAAAGTAGTTGTTGAAGGCATTGGCGAAGGTGAAGTAACTTCAGGTACGTTCTCACCAACACTACAGCATTCAATCGCCATGGCTCGTGTTCCTTATGACACAGGCAGCGAATGTAATATCGAAATGCGTGGCAAGTTAATTCCTGCCCGCATCGTAAAAATGCCGTTCGTACGTAACGGCAAAAAAGTTTTCGAATAATATTTATATTATTCCTAGAATTTGAACAGTTTTTAAAATTTAGTTTGAGAGAAAAATTATGAGCAACATCCCAGCAGAATTAAAATACGTTGAATCTCACGAATGGCTACGTAAAGAAGCTGACGGCACAATCACTGTCGGTATTACTGACTTCGCTCAAGCGGCACTAGGTGACGTAGTATTCATCGAATTGCCAGAAGTGGGTGCAGAAGTTGAAGCTGACGACGACATCGCTGTTGTTGAATCAGTAAAAGCTGCATCTGATGTATACGCACCAATCGCCGGTAAGATTGTTGCGGTTAACGAAGACCTAGTCGACGCACCAGAAAAAGCCAACGAAGACCCATACGGCGACGCTTGGTTCTTCCGTATGGAACCAGCTGATGCTGACGTACTGGATACGTTAATGTCTGCTGAAGACTACGCTGCAAAGTGTGAGTAATTAGCAAAAAATACTAAGCCCTGTTGCTTCTTTAGAAAGAAACACAGGGCTTTTTACTCTTCTTTTATATTAAAAGATTGATCGTTCATCTCCTAACTATCGTACGCTTTTAGCAGCACTTAGAATTTGCTACTAGCACTATATGAGCAAGCCCATGAGCATTGAAACCCTTGTACAATTGGAACAGCGCGACAATTTTATTGGTCGCCACATTGGTCCTGATAACGCAGAAGAAAACGCCCTACTAGAAGCCGTCGGCGCGACGAGCCTAGAAGACCTTTCTGCCCAGATCGTTCCTGCAGATATCTTGCGTGAAGAATTTTTAGACATCGCTGATGGCCGTACAGAATTTGAAGCCATCAACTATTTACGTTCTTTGGCTGACCAGAATAAGGTTTTCAAAAGCTACATCGGCATGGGTTACAACGATACCATCGTTCCGCCAGTCATCATGCGTAACGTATTGGAAAATCCAGGTTGGTATACGGCGTATACTCCTTACCAGCCAGAAATTGCACAAGGTCGTTTGGAAGCCCTATTAAACTTCCAACAGCTTGTTTGCGATATGACGGGCATGGAATTATCCAACGCCTCTTTATTAGATGAAGGTACCGCGGCTGCTGAAGCCATGGCCATGACCAAGCGTACCGTGCGAAAGAATAAATCGAATACCTATTTTGTCGATGAAAACTGCCTTCCACAAACCATCGACGTGATTAAAACTCGCGCCGAAGCGTTCGGTTGGGAAGTTATTGTTGCTCCTGCAGCACAAGCCGCAGACGCTGATGTATTTGGGGCTATTTTCCAGTACCCAGGTAAAGGCGGTAACGTTGAAGATTTCACCGATATCATCACCGCTCTTCATGCTAAAGATGCACTAGCCACTGTCGCTTCTGATTTGATGGCCTTGATTGCGCTTAAAACTCCAGCTGAAATGGGCGCCGACATTGTATTGGGTAACGCTCAACACTTTGGTGTGCCAATGGGCTTTGGTGGTCCACACGCTGCGTTCTTCGCAACTAAAGATAAGTACAAGCGCTCTATTCCGGGTCGTATCATCGGTGTATCTATCGATGCTCAAGGCAACCCAGCATTGCGTATGGCATTGCAAACTCGCGAACAGCACATCCGTCGTGAGAAGGCGAACTCTAATATCTGTACAGCACAGGCATTATTGGCCAACCTGTCTTCTTTCTACGCGGTTTATCACGGCCCACAAGGTTTAAAAACCATTGCTGGTCGCATTCACCGTTTGACGGATATTTTAGCCCTAGGCTTGCAGAAATCTGGCATTAAGTTAGCCAACGATACTTGGTTCGATACCTTAACCATCATCACCGACGATCGTGATGCCGTTATTCAACGCGCTCTTGCGTCTGAAGTTAACTTGCGTCTTGATAGTGCCGTTTCTGTTGGCGTATCTCTTTGTGAAAAAACGTCTGCTGCTGATATCCAAGAATTATTCAACATCTTCTTGGGCGACAATGAGTTAGATGTCTATGAATTAGATGCAGAAGTAGTTGCAGCCGGAAGCAGCTCAATTCCTGCTGACTTAGTTCGTACTAGCGAATTCCTAACGCACCCAACCTTCAACTCGTACCACAGCGAACACGAAATGCTGCGCTACATGAAGAGCTTGGAAGTAAAAGATCTAGCGATGAATCATTCCATGATCACCCTAGGTTCTTGCACCATGAAATTGAACGCCACGACTCAGATGATTCCTCTGTCTTGGCCTGAGTTCTCTACAATTCACCCATTCGCTCCAAAAGACCAAACGATTGGTTACGAGGCAATGATTGATGAGTTGGATGACTACTTAAAAGACATCACAGGTTTTTCTGCTATTTGCATGCAGCCTAACTCAGGCGCACAAGGTGAATACGCTGGTTTAATCGCGATTAAAAAATATCACG
>CAJVZR010000003.1 GCA_913019965.1 uncultured Oleispira sp. | reverse complement strand
TGCACGGGTAAAGGTGCCCATCATTTGAGTTTTATCTTCATTCGCAACCACTTCGCGCAGTTGCTGTAAATCGGCGGAGAATAAATCCAGCGCCTTTAATACTTCATCTTTATTACCGACAAAAATGTCGCGCCACATAATTGGGCTGCTTGAAGCAATGCGGGTAAAGTCTCGAAAGCCGCCCGCGGCGTAATTAAAGATGTCTTTATTTTCGTGATTATTGGCTAAGGTATCGACCAAAGAATAAGCCAACAAGTGCGGCAAATGACTGGTCGCCGCCAATACTTCATCATGATGCTGCACCGTCATCAGCTCGACCACAGCACCGGTCGTTTTCCAAGCATCCGTAACGAGATCTAATGCTCGTTCACAAGTGCGCTTTTCTGGGGTTAAAATAATTTTATGATGCTTAAATAGATTTTCATCTGCTGCGGCAACACCACTACGCTCCGAACCTGCTATTGGGTGACCTAAAACAAAACGATCAAATTCTTCACCCAAAACAGTTGAAACATCTTTTGAAACACAACCTTTAACACTGCCCACATCAGTTAAAATTGTATTCTCATCAATAGACGCTTTAATCTGCTCTAGCACTGCTCCAACTGCCAAAATTGGCACTGACAAAATAACCAGATCTGCATTCGCAACGACATCAGAAACTTCTAGTGAGTAGTCGTCAATCAAGCCAACTTGCAGCGCTTGCTGCATCGAATCCAAATTGCGATCATAGCCGGAAATCGAACCCACAATTCCCGTTTGTCGCAACGCTTTCACCCAAGAACAACCAATCAGGCCTAAGCCGATAATCGCGACCTTAGGTATATAAAGTTGCTTATCTAAATGAGTATGGCTCAAGAGTTCGCATCCGCTAAAATCTTGCTCAACGCAGCAATGAATATTTCATTTTCAGCCTGAGTACCAATCGATACCCGCAAATGATTGGGCATTTCATAATTAGCAATCGGACGCACGATCACACCAACGGACAATAGCTTCTGATCCACCTCAGCGGCAGAAATGTTTTTAGCCGTATCACCTGCTTGAGGAATCTCAAAACTGATAAAATTTCCAACCGAAGGAATATACGGCAAGCCTAACTTATCAAACGATTGAGTTAAATAAGCCATACCGGCATCATTTACCGCCTTACTCTCAGCCACATATTCAGCATCATTTAAAGTTGCTACCGCTGCCGCTAGAGCAAACGAATTCACATTAAATGGAGGGCGAACACGATTCATTAAATCGGCAACTTCCTGGCTAGACACTCCATAACCTACTCGCAATGAAGCTAAACCATAAGCCTTCGAGAAAGTACGCGTCACTACAAGGTTTGGATATTGAGCAAACAAGGTTAGGCCATTGCAATAATCCGCCTCATCCACGTATTCAAAATAAGCTTCATCCAATACCACCACCACATCACTCGGCACTTTTGCCATAAATGCAGCGACTTCGGTTTGCGTTAACCAGGTGCCGGTTGGATTATTAGGATTCGTCACAAAAACTAAACGGGTTTTCTCCGAAATAGCCGCCGCCATGGCATCGAGGTCATGGCCATAGTTTTTAGCAGGCACAACCTTGCACTCACCGCCTTGAATCTTGGTTACTAAGCCATAGATGGCAAAAGCATGCTGCGAGAAAACCACTTCGTCATTTTTCGCTACAAAACACTTAACAATAAAATCCAAAATATCGCTAGAACCATTCCCTAGCGTGATATTTTCAGGGTTTACAGCAACAGTATTTTTAGATAATTTCTCGCAAAGCGTCTGCTTTAATTCAAAACCATTGCCATCAGGGTAACGGGTCATCTCGCGCGCTTCCGCTTCCATCGCTGCAATGGCTTTTTTACTTGGGCCAATCGGGTTTTCGTTACTGGCTAGCTTTACGATATCACTGGCATTTAAACCAAACTCACGGGCCAACTCATCAATCGGCTTACCTGGCTGGTAAGGGCGCAAACCTTGTATTTCTGCTCGCGCTTGATTAATTAAAGCTTCAGAGCTTTGAGCTACATTCTTAGGATCAGTCATAATTTTCAAACTCAAATTTTCTATTTACAGCACGGCCTTAGGATAAGAACCTAAGCATTTAAAATCACTACATTGCTGCTGAACTAAGGCCATCGCCTTCTTCACTTTTTCTTCATTTTGATGACCTTCAAGGTCAATGAAGAAAATATAATTCCAAGTACCGGATTTGGATGGGCGTGTTTCAATGCGGGTTAAACTCACACCTTCTTCATGGAACGGGGCTAATACATGATAAAGCGCCCCCGGCTCATTCTTACTGGCCACTAGCAAAGACGTTTTATCTTCACCACTAATGTCAGTTGTCTGGGGGCCCACAATTAAAAAGCGCGTGGTATTATCCGGCATATCTTCAATGTTAGCGGTCGCGATATTCAGATTATAAAGTTCAGCGGCCGCTTCACTAGCAATAGCAGCAGCGCCTTCTTCTTCCTGTGCACGACGAGCCGCTTCCGCATTAGAACTTACTGCAATACGCTCGATACCCGGCCAATTAGCATCCAACCACTGACGACACTGAGCCAATGATTGCGCATGAGAATAAACTTTAAGCGGCTGCTTAGATTCATCAGCCAATAACTCTTCTCTCATTAAGAAGTGGTGATGTATTCGCAAGGCCACTTCGCCACAAATATTCAAATTAGAGCCGACAAAACTATCCAACGTATGAGTAATCACACCCTCAGTAGAGTTTTCTACTGGTACCACACCAAAGTTAGCACCACCGGCTTCTACTTCACGGAAAACATCCGCAATGGAACCTTGGCTTTGACACTGCACCGCATGGCCAAAATGTTTTAGCGCTGCTTGCTGTGTAAAGGTACCTTCTGGCCCTAAATAAGCAATTTTCATTGGCTCTTCTAGCGCCAAACACTGCGACATAATTTCTCTAAACAAACGCGCAACGCCTTCCGCTGGAAGAGGCCCTGGATTACGATCCATCACACGACGTAAAACTTGCGCTTCACGCTCTGGACGATAAAACACCACAGACTCGCCTGGCTTAGAGAAATGCTCTTTTACATCAGCAACTTTCTGTGCGCACTGAGCACGCTGATTAACCAGCTGCTGAATTTGCTGATCGATTGCATCGATCTCATCGCGCAACTTGCCTAACTCTTCAGCTTCTGTGGTAAAACTATTATTCGTCATGGATTCCGTCTTCATCAAAATTATTGAGTGCTTCTTCAGTAAACTTAGCTTCAATAAAACTAGCCATTTTCTTTGGCAAAATCAGCCATAAATGCAATCAAGGCATCAACCGCTTTTTCTTCAACGGCGTTATAAATACTGGCGCGCATGCCACCCACACTGCGATGACCCGCAAGGTTTAATAAACCCGCTTTTTCACTGGCGGCCAAGAATGCTTTATCAAGATCCGAATTAGCCAAGGTAAAAGGCACATTCATAATCGAACGGTTATTAATCGCAACTGGATTGGCGTAAAAAGCATTAGTATCGATAAATTCATACAGCTTTTTCGCTTTACGCTGATTAATTTCAGCCATAGCTTTTACGCCACCCTGCTCTTTCAACCAAGCAAAGACCAAGCCTGCTAAGTACCAGCCATAGCTCGGTGGTGTATTGTACATAGAATCGTTATCGGCCATGACCTTATAGTCAAACATAGTGGGTGTACCTTCAACGACATTGCCTAAAAGGTCGTCACGAATAATAACGATACACAAACCTGCTGGACCGATATTTTTCTGCGCGCCCGCATAGATCATCGCAAACTTAGACACATCGATTTCTTCCGATAAAATAGAAGAAGAGTAATCCGCAATCAGAGGCACACCATTGGTTTCTGGAATGTAATCAAATTGCACACCGCCAATGGTTTCATTCGGCGTATAGTGCACGTAAGCCGCTTCTGGGTTTAGTTGCAATTCTTCTTGAACGGGTGCAGAGGTAAACTTATTACCTTCTGTTGTCGCCGCGACATTCACATCACAGAAACGCTTCGCTTCAGCAATGGCTTTTTTCGACCATTGACCGGTATTGATATAATCCGCGGTATTTTTTCCACGCAGCAGATTCATCGGAATCATAGTGAACTGACTGCTAGCACCGCCCTGCATAAACAAAACTTTATAGTTATCAGGAATAGCCATCAGGTCGCGTAAATCTTGTTCAGCCTTTTTTGCAATACCGACAAACTCAGGGCTGCGATGACTCATCTCCATAACCGACAAACCTTTACCCTGCCAATCCAATAGATCAGCTTGCGCTTGAGTTAATACATCAGTGGGTAATGCCGCAGGACCTGCGCAAAAATTATATAAACGAGTCATTATTTCAAATTCCAAACATTAAAACTTTGTTCAAAAAAAACACAATTATTTCAACTGCTTTTAAAGCAGAAAAAAGCGCAGGCTAAAGTTGATATAATCATCCTTTAACTTGCACTTTTAATATTTCTTAACGATAGATCTAACCAAGGCGCAGGAGGAAGCCTCCTGCAAACTGACAAATTATTCTTCGTCAGCATCCCCTGCTTCATTATCTAGATCAGCATCGTCAACCGCACTGTCAGTTGCTTCAACATCAGCTTCGTCTGCCTGGGTGCCATCCGCCGCTAGGTATTCAATACCATCATCAACTTCTTCTGGCTCACAAACACGTTCAACACCAATTAAGCGCTCTTTCTCTGCAACTTTAATTAAGCGCACACCCTGAGTATTACGACCTAAGCAAGAAACCGAATCAGCGGAGGTACGTACTAACGTTCCCTTATCACTGATCAACATCACTTCGTCGTTTTCGAAGACTTGTACCGCACCAATAATAATACCGTTACGCTCATTCACTACCATCGCCTTAACACCTTGAGTGCCACGGCCTTTGGTTGGGAATTCAGTAATATCGGTACGCTTACCATAACCACGATCACTCGCCGTTAATAAGGTGCCACCTTCTTCTGGAATAACCAGAGAAATAACGTTTTGATCTTCTTGAATCTTAATACCGCGAACACCACGAGCCGTTCGGCCCATTGCACGCACATCCGATTCTTTAAAGCGGTTCGCCTTACCGGCATCCGTTAGCAATAGAATATCTTTCGTGCCATCGGTAATTGCAACACCAATTAAGTGATCGCCTTCATCCAATTCACAAGCGATTAAGCCAGAAGAACGTGGACGCTGGAAATGCTCAAGGCTGGTCTTCTTCACGGTGCCTTTAGAGGTCGCCATAAAGATGAACTGATCACCGGTATATTCAGGTAATGGCAAGATTGCAGTAATGCGCTCTTCATCCCCAAGATTCAGCACATTCACCATAGGACGGCCTTTGGCATTACGCCCAGCCTGAGGAATGTCATAAACCTTTAACCAAAATACCTTACCTTCATCGGTAAAACATAAAACCGTATCGTGGCTATTAGCAATCATTAGGTGCTCAACGTAATCATCATCTTTAACCGACGCCGCTGATTTACCTTTACCACCACGACGCTGAGCTTGATATACATCGAGCTGCTGAGTCTTGGCGTAACCACCATGAGAAATGGTTAATACTAAATCTTCTTCTGGGATCAAATCCGCCATGGTCAAATCACGCTTATTGGCAATGATTTCAGTACGACGTTCGTCACCGTATTCTTCTTTAATTGCCGCTAATTCGTCACGAATTACCTGCAATAACAACTCAGGAGAACCTAAGATATCTAAGTATTCTTTAATCTCTTCTAACTTCTGCTGATACTCTTCAATCAGCTTCTCGTGCTCTAGACCCGTTAGCTTTTGCAAACGTAAATCTAGAATCGCTTGTGCCTGCTGAGGAGAAAGATGGTACATGCCGTTATGCATACCAAACTCTTCACCCAAATCATCAGGACGACACGCATTTTCACCTGCGCGTTCTAAGAAACCAGTCACTGAACCTGGCTCCCAACCTGTCGCAATTAATTTCTCTTTTGCTTCAGCGCCGGTTGGAGATTGCTTAATCAAAGCAATAATTGGATCAATATTACTTAACGCAATCGCTAAGCCTTCCAATAAATGTCCACGTTCACGAGCTTTACGCAATTCATAAATCGTACGACGGGTTACGACTTCACGACGGTGACGAACGAAGGCTTCAAGCATCTGCTTCAAGTTCAACGTTTGTGGCTTACCATCCATTAAGGCAACAACGTTAATGCCGAATACCGACTGCAACGCCGTTTGCGCAAACAAGTTATTCAAGGTTACTTCAGGCATTTCGCCACGACGAAGATCAACCACAATACGCATTCCGTCTTTATCAGACTCGTCACGCAGCTCAGTAATACCTTCAATTTTCTTATCTTTAACCAGCTCAGCGATTTTCTCAATCAAACGCGCTTTGTTTAACTGATAAGGAATCTCAGTGAAAACGATCGATACTTTGCCGTTCTTTTCGTTTTCTTCAAAATGATGACGGGCGCGCATATGAATGCGACCTCTGCCAGTTCGGTAAGCTTCAACAATTCCGTCACGACCGTTAATAAACGCACCGGTTGGGAAATCAGGGCCTGGAATATGTTCCATTAAGGCATCGATATCCATACTTGGATTATCGATCAATGCCAAACAGGCAGAAACCACTTCATTTAAATTATGCGGTGGAATATTTGTCGCCATGCCAACAGCAATACCCGAAGAACCATTAATCAATAGGTTCGGTACGCGTGTAGGCATAACCTCAGGAATTTGCTCAGTACCATCATAGTTAGGTACGAAGTTCACGGTTTCTTTATCGATATCCGCTAATAACTCGTGGCTAAGCTTATCCATGCGAATTTCGGTATAACGCATTGCTGCTGCCGAATCGCCATCGATAGAACCAAAGTTACCTTGACCATCTACCAACATATAACGCATTGAGAAATCTTGCGCCATACGAACGATGGTATCGTAAACCGCTGAGTCACCGTGTGGGTGATACTTACCGATTACGTCACCGACCACACGGGCCGATTTTTTATAGGCTTTATTCCAATCGTTACCTAATACGTTCATCGCATGGAGAACACGTCTATGCACTGGCTTTAAGCCATCTCGCACATCCGGTAAGGCACGCCCAACAATTACGCTCATCGCATAATCGAGGTAAGACGACTTTAGCTCGTCTTCAATGTTAATTGGCAATACTTCTTTGGTTAACTCACCCATAGATTCTTGGCCTGTCTCTGTCGAATGATGGTCTCTAATGAAAACCGCATTCGGTCCTTGTTATTAACGTTTATAATTAGCGCCAAATCATACCACAAATCAACAAGATACCTAGTATTTAGACCCTCTTTAGCGCTTCTATTAATAGGAAGAAGCTTCACCTAGATCAAAGATTGATTATACTGAGCAAAAAATAGCTAACATGAAGCAATTAACGATGAGTAATAGCATGAGTGAAACGAGCCAAAAAGAATCCGTACAAGCCGATTTACGCATCAACGCTCATTGGATTGTGCCTATCGAAAGCCCTTGTGAACTCACATCAGATGATCAAGTATTAATCGATCATTGCATCCTAATCAAAGATGGCTTAATTCTCGCCATCGAAAAGCAAACAGACTGCCAAACCTCAGCCAAAGAGACATTAGACCTAGGACAGCAAGTACTTATGCCAGGCTGGATCAATGCTCACGGCCATGCAGCCATGTCTTTATTCCGTGGTCTTGCCGACGACCTTCCTTTAATGACCTGGTTGCAAGAACATATCTGGCCCGCAGAAGGCCAGCACGTTGATGAAGACTTCGTAAAACAAGGTAGTGAACTCGCCATTGCAGAAATGATCCAGTCAGGCACAACGACCTATGCCGATATGTACTTCTACCCTCAACAGAGCGGCGAAGCAGCGCTAGCAGCTGGGATTCGTAGTGTTTGCTTTACCCCTGTATTAGATTTTCCAACCAACTATGCGCAAAATGCTGACGAATACATCCGCAAAGCGGTTGAATGCAATGATCGCTTTAACTCTCATCCATTAAATCAGCATCCTCAAAACAAACACAAACTCGTGCAAATCGGCTTTGGCCCCCACGCGCCTTATACGGTTTCCGATGAGCCATTAAAAGAAATCACCGTTCTGGCCGATCAACTGGAAATGCCCGTACAGATTCATCTACATGAAACCGCCTTTGAAGTTAGCGAAAGCTTAGAGAAGTTTAATAAACGCCCGACACAACGCCTCGCCGACCTTGGATTCCTAAATGAACGCGTCAGCTGCGTTCACATGACACAGATCGACGATAGTGACATAACCCTCTTACAAAAGACCGGCGCCTCAGTCGTTCATTGCCCAGAGTCCAACTTAAAGCTTGCCAGCGGTTTTTGCCCAATCTCTAAACTCAGCCAAGCCAATATTCCGTTATCCATTGGTACTGATGGCGCCGCCAGTAATAACGATCTCGATATGTTTAGCGAAACCAAAACCGCGGCGCTATTAGCCAAAGGGGTTAGCCAAGACGCCAACTCGATTCCCGCCATAGAAGCATTAACCATGGCAACACTGGGTGGCGCACGCGCCTTAGGCCTTGAAGATATCACCGGATCATTAAAAGTCGGCAAGGCCGCAGATATTCAAGCCATCGACTTAAATAGCCTATCCAGCCAACCTATCTTCGATCCCATTTCACACTTGGTCTATTGCGCTAAATCAACTCAAGTCAGTCATGTATGGGTCAATGGCAAGTGCTTATTAAATGAAGGCCGGCTAACAACTTTGAATGAAAATAAGTTAATTCAACAAGCAAAAGCCTGGGCTGACAAGATCCAGCCAGCTATTAATTAGCGTTTATTAAGTCGCGGCTATTAAGTAAAAATAAATACGGTTAGAATAGCCGCCATTATTATTTGATTGAAAATACTGCCAAAGAGAGAAGGATCAATCATGTCAGATTTAAAAAAAGTCAATGTTGATAGCGCAGAAATTGCCAAGTTTGAATCCATCGCCACCCGCTGGTGGGACATGGAAAGTGAATTTAAACCACTTCATGAGATCAATCCTCTGCGCACTAACTACATCGAAGAGCATGCTCCACTGGCGGGTAAAAAAGTGCTGGATGTTGGTTGCGGCGGCGGCATATTAAGTGAAGGTATGGCGTTACGTGGCGCCAATGTCACGGGCATAGATCTAGGTGAAGCTAACCTAACAACCGCCAAGTTACATGCGTTAGAATCTGGTGTAGAAGTTGATTATCAGTGTCGTCCTGTGGAAGATTTTGCAGAAGAAAACCCAGAGTCTTTCGATATAGTTACTTGCCTAGAAATGCTAGAGCACGTACCTGACCCTGAATCTATCGTACGCGCTTGTGCCAAGCTGGTTAAACCGGGTGGCCACGTGTTCTTCTCGACTATCAACCGCAACCCTAAAAGCTATTTAATGGCCGTCATTGGGGCGGAATATATTTTAAAACTGGTTCCTACCGGCACTCACGACTACAACAAATTTATTAAGCCTGCTGAACTTGCGCGCTGGTGTCGCCCCGTTGATTTAAAACAAATCAACATGGCAGGTATGACGTACAACCCGATTAGTAAAAACTATAAATTGGTTGATAACGACGTTGATGTTAACTACATCATCGCCTGTAAAAAAGCTGCGTGTGAGAAAGCACTTTAATGAGCGCCTCCTTGAATCAAGAGCGACCAAAACCTAAGGCGCTATTGTTTGATCTTGATGGCTGCTTAATGGATACCGCACCGGATTTTTTCCCTGCGGTAAACTCCCTAAGAGCAGAACATAACTTGCCACCCCTGGCGGATGACATCATCCGTCGGCAAGTCTCTAATGGCGGCCGCGCGCTCACTCGCCTTGCGTTAGATATGCCGGCTATCGATAGCAAAAATTCTGGCAATATCACGGGCGATGAGATCTTCGAAGGCAAAAGAGATCGACTGCTTGAGCTTTACATCGAGCATATTGCGAGTAAGAGTGATTTATTTCCCGGCATGGTTAATTTACTAGAAACTTGCCAGCAGAATTCATTACCTTGGGGAATCGTAACCAACAAGCCACGCATCTATACCGAATTACTGCTTGCACGCTTAAGCGATCGTCTGCCGATTCTATCCCAGTGCGCAGTGCTTGTTTGCCCAGATGACGTTGAACGTACCAAGCCTTTTCCAGACCCATTATTTTTAGCCGCCGAGAAAATCAACATCAATACAAAAGATTGTTGGTACCTCGGAGATCACATTAGAGACATAGAAGCAGGCAAAGCGGCAAGCATGTTTACCATTGCCACCCTATACGGCTACATCGAGCCGCAAGATGATCCGCAAGACTGGCAAGCCGACTTAATGGTTGATAGCGTCGTAGAAATTACTCAGCTTTTACTGCCGAGTCTTTCCAAGACTACTAGCAACGCTAAAACGGCAAGCTAATAACAATACAATTACCGCTAGCGGAATTAACTTGCCGCAAGCCAAAAAGAATCCATCGAATTTAGACAGAAACAGAGATAAACATGAGCCAAGCAGTCGCTGAAAATCAATTAAAGTTAAAAGATCGCGTCATTTTAGTGACAGGCGCAAGTTATGGCATCGGTGCACATGCAGCCTTGGCTTACGCACGCCAAGGCGCGACCGTTATCTTATTAGGTCGCACCCAAGATATGCTTGAGGCTGTTTATGACCGCATTGAAGAAGAAGGTTTACCGCAAGCGGCGGTATTACCTTTTGATCTTGGCTGCAACGACGAGGAAAAGTTTATTGAACTTGCCGATTTAATCGCCCGTGAGTTTGGTCGCCTAGATGGCGCACTATTAAATGCGGGCGTACTCGGACAGAAAGCCCCACTAGAAAGCTACAAATGGGCCGCTTGGAAGCAAGTGATGGATATCAATGTCAACGGCCAATTTTTATTGGCCAAGTCCATTACGCCGCTTTTAGAGCGCTCTGAACATGGGGCGTCATTAGTATTAACCTCTTCCAGTGTTGGCCGCGAAGGCCGCGCCTATTGGGGTGCTTACTCAGTTTCCAAGTTCGCTATCGAAGGCATGATGCAGATTCTGGCGCAAGAGCTTTATGATAGCCGCAACATCCGCGTTAATAGCTTAAACCCTGGTGGTACCCGCACCAGCATGCGCGCTGAAGCTTATCCGGCAGAAAATCCAGAGCATTTAACCACTCCTGATGAAATCATGGATATTCACGTTTACCTGATGAGCGATGAGTCCAAACACATCAATGGCCAAGCATTGGATGCACAGCCCAAGTAACTGTCAAATCAACCAATGCTCCGCTAGAGCCACAATAAATAACCACATTGTGCCTCTAGCCAAACACGTCAATTTAACCAACACTTTTATCCATAATCTGAGTCATAAACCCGTCAGCGACATTTTTCCATATCCGTCAAACTTCAATCATAATCCTACTCAATCCGCATAAACACCATAACCTATTGATTTATAACGAAATAAATCATTACAAAAGACTGGCACAGTTTTAGCATTTACTTCAGCAATTGAATAAAAACATTTGTGAAAGAGGTTGCGTATGGTTACGCGTTTGCAGAGCAGCGGTAGAGCAGCACTAACTGAAGACAAACAAATCACGCCATTTGCGGATTTAATGCCTAAACCGGACATTAAGCCTGAATTGCTATTGAAGTTAAGCAGCCGACTTCAAACCACGCTCGAATTGCAGCAATTGCTCGACATTTTCTTTAGTGAAATGAAGCACGCTGTCCTCGTTGATGGCATGTGCTATAGCAATAGCAATCAAAACCTGCTGAACAGCTTCGGTAAAGAAGGTATTCATAGCTGCACCTATCGACTGACAACCCATAAAGATTATATGGGTGAACTCACCTTTAGCCGCAGTACACGCTTTCGCGAACATGAACTGGCTAATATCGAAGGCTTAATCAGCACACTGGTCTATCCTCTGCGTAATGCTGTTCGCTATACCGAAGCGTTAGCGGCTGCTTTTAGAGATCCATTAACTGGGGCTGGTAACCGTGTCGCCCTAGATAAAACTCTTGAACGCGAAGTTGAATTAGCAAAGCGTCATAACCAGCCCCTTTCCGTATTGATGCTAGATATCGATCACTTCAAAAATGTTAATGATACCTATGGCCACGCCATGGGTGATGAAGTATTAAAACAAGTAGTGAAATCGATTACCGCCTGCATCCGTCAAACAGACATGTGTTTCCGCTATGGCGGCGAAGAATTCTTAATCATGCTTGCCAGTGCCGATACTCAAGGTGCTCACCGTATCGCTGAACGTATTCGCAGTTCCATTGAAGAAGCGGTCTTCACTCACGAAAAGGGCAGCCTTAGCATTACCAGCAGTATCGGCAGCGCAACACTGTATGCCCAAGATACCATGCAAAGCATTTGCGAACGTGCTGACAGCGCACTATACAAAGCTAAAAATAGCGGCCGCAATCAGGTAATCACCGATCGCGAAGAAGCCATGATGGCCACCAATTAAATACGCGCACATTCTTTTGGGCTTTACTCAAATGCAATTTATTGATTTGAGCCAAAGCCCGCGTTTTTCTAAACCATGCCTTATCTCCCCTCTTATTTTCACGTAAACTGCTGCTAAAAATACTCATCAGCAGGACCACTTCAATGAATCGCTCAACGAACCACTTAATGAACAATTTAATGAAGGTGCTCATCCCCTTATTCAGTGCATTGCTGCTTTCCGCCTGCTCTAGCAATCAAAAAAAAGGCGATGATATGATGGCAGCTGAACAGTATGATCAAGCTGTTTTTTTCTATGAAAAATCATTTCAAAACAACCCTGATGACGAAGAAGTTGTGCAAAAACTATCCTTCGCTCGTAGTCGCTTAGTCGGCGCTAACTTAATTGAAGTACGCATGTTCCGCCAGTCGCAACTTCAAGTGAAAGCAGCCAAGAAATTAAATGAAAGCCTAGAGCAAATGACTCAGTGGAAAATACGCGCCGATAGTGCAGTTAAGGCCACCATTGATGAAGAAGTAGAATTCGCAGCTCGCTGGCTAAATAAAGAGCTGCCACGATTAGAAAAAGAAAAAGACTACAACCGCTTTAGCTATAGCTTAAAACAATACAAGCACATCATCGATGCCGGCTATAACCAGCGAGCCATCAAAAAAGCCAAACCGCAAATGGATGCCCTAGGGCAACAACAATGCAAACGCATGAAGGCTGAATTAAATCCATACAGCTATTATTATTTCGATGTTTGGCAAGCTTACTGTTCTAACTTTGGCAAAAGCATCAGCTACAGCCTACAAAAAGATCCTAGCCGCTATACTCAGGCGAACTTTAAAACCTCCCGCCTAGCGGTAAGTAATCAAATAGGATCTAACAAAAAAATCTTCAGCCAAACACTGAAACAACAAATCAAAAATCACCCTTGGTTCAGCCAACAAGCTAGATCACCACTAAAACTATCACTAGAAGGCAGAATCAACTATAAAAAGAAAACCACACCACACACCTTCAGTTTCATTTACCCGGCTAAAAAAGAAGTTTACGAACTGATTAAAGACAAGAAAAACCCTAAGATTATTAAGCGAAAATTGTTAAACATTATTCCAACCGAAGAGACCGTGAGAGTCAAAGGCCAAAGCATTACCGAAACCGTGTCTCACAATTTATCGTTATCAGGTAAGTTACAACAACATAAGATTTCTGGGGCTGAGCTAGCGGCGGATAAAGTTCACCAAACTTATGCTCATCAAGCCTATTTTAAAAAGAAAAATGTTCGCCCACAAAAACCCAAACTGATGAATAAATCTCAGTGGTTTTCTAGCCTTGGTCATTCCATGATGAATGAAGTTAAAGCCGATTTAGATAAAGCTTGGGTTAGCGCTTTTTGTGAAGGACAGAATCCACATAAACTTCCAAGATATGAACAGGCAGCACGCTGCGCTGAGTTTAAGCCTGAGCACCCTGTTGTGGCAAATTGGAGCCAGGATCAGTTTGGTTTGAAATATGAGGAACTAGAAATTCTTTTGAAATAAAATAAGCATTATTACTGGCAATGCCAATAAAGTCATTAAAGGAGATACCCCCCTTAATGACTTTAGCTAAGTGCCTATTATTGCCGAGTAGCGAACATTAACCCTAAGCTTGATGTGCACTCCACTTACACTTAGCTTTTAACCGATTCCTGATCATCGCCTTTCAAGCAAGCCAACTCAGTTGAAAGCTTTGATATCTTGTGTGCAAAAAATAAAATCACTACTTGATAACCAATTACAAGCAAATAAAACAACTCATCTTTGGAGGAACTATCCAAATAACTCCAATATAAAACGATAAACAGAGTTGTAATTATATGAACAATGGAAATTTTAATCATTAATGAAACCCTGTGGTTAATTGAATCGTTCTATTACTTATTTCCTTATTAACTTTTTTAAGTTCCATCTTATTGAAAGCTACAGCCCCCCAAACAATTAACATCGCAACTGCCCCCCAAACTGTTTTTTTAGAGTTCATTGACTTTTTTGCTTGATCAAATAAATCTTTAATACCGATAGCTGAAGCACTAACACCAATATAACTTGCATAGCTATCAATAAAATCATGAACATCTTTATCAGCAGCAAGCTCTTTATTTGTCAATGACCAAATCCCCCACTGAGGGTTGACAAATGTTGTGAACAAGACGCTACCTACAAGCTTCCTTTGTAGCTTTATGTTTGGGACAGATCGAATAACTGCCAAAGCTTCATTTCTATGCACCTGAGGCAAGTGACGGTACAAAATTGTTGCGCACATAGCATCAATTTCCTTTTGCCCAGCATTGCGAAAAAGGTCTTTATCTAATCCAAGTAGATCAGATAGGAAGTTAATCTGATCTCTCATATCGTTTTCGATATTGTATGGTAAATTTTCAATATTTATTATTGATGGCATCTCAACATTCCTTGTTATTAGCCGCCTCTATATTACAAGAGAGTTACTGGCGACATAACTTGCCAGATATTCAATTAACTGCAACTTAAGTCATCATTTTTTTCTAAAAACACTAATAAGGTATTAATAATCGTTTTTTAAGTGTACTTTTTTCGACCGATTACCAATATCTAAATTGAAATTTAAGGGCTTGAGATATTGCTATAAGTTTGTTTAAAAAAAGATGCATGACCATTAAAGAAACATAAGCGCTCGCTATACAGCGAAAACATAAGGCTAGATAAATCAAAGCTATCTACAAAAGATATTTAGCCTTACCTTGCGCTATCTAATGATTAGTTAATTAAACACCCATGCAACGAAGCGCTTCAGCGCACTTCATATGTCAATAGCTTACTTAGTGACGCTTCTTAAACGTCGTTTTCTGACGCACTTTTTGTTTACGCGCCTGACGATCAAACTTCTCTTTCTCTTGACCATCCAAGTGTTTAATCGGCTTAGTCTCTACTCCAGCCAAGGTACTTAAATCATCGGCTTCTTTCTGCTTTAGTTCAATCCAAGTTCCTACTGGAACCTGTTTAGGCATAAAAATACAACCGTAACGAACACGCTTAAGACGGCTAACCGTTACCCCCTGAGAATCCCAAAGGCGACGCACTTCGCGTTTTTTACCTTCCATCAATACTACGTGGTACCACTGGTTTGAACCATCACCATCAAAGTATTGCACATCAGTAAACTTCGCCATGCCATCTTCTAACATCACGCCGGTTTTTAAATTCTTAATCATTTCTTCGGTCACTTCACCACGAACACGCACAGCGTATTCACGGTCGATACCCGAAGAAGGGTGCATCAATTTGTTCGCCAACTCGCCGTCAGTGGTAAACAATAACAAACCACTGGTATTAATATCCAAGCGGCCAACGTTTACCCAGCGCTCACCTTTCAATTTTGGCAGCTTATCAAATACCGTAGGTCGACCTTCAGGATCGTGCTGAGTACATACCTCACCTTCAGGCTTGTTATACGCCAAGATGCGTCGGGTTTTACCCACACCTTCCAGCTTAATGTCTTTGCCATCAACTTGAATTTTATCAAAGTGATTGGCACGTTGGCCTAGCTCAGCTATTACACCGTTAACCTTAATACGGCCATCGGCAATCCAACGTTCAATTTCGCGACGTGAACCTAAGCCCGCAACCGCCAATAATTTTTGTAAGCGCTCATTCTCATTCATAGTGCTTATGTAACCTTTAATCTTTCATACGTTATATTTGACGAATAATTACCATCAGTCGTCAAACAAGGAGTTTTTCTTTACGTCTGTACTATTTTCTAAGCCTAGCTTATTTTCTTGCTCTTCTGCTTCTAGCGCCTCAACTTCAAGAGCTTCTCGCTCAAGCGCTTCCATTGCTAGCAACTCTCTCTCCGCCGCGGCTTCTTGCTCTAATAATTCCTTTTCGGCTTCTGCTTCGGCCAATAACTCGGCTTCTGCAGCTTGCTCCGCTAAAGCCTCTTGATCCATTTCATCCGACGGTTCAGAATCTATTTCAGAATCAACTTCTTCAAAGTCTTTAGCAACAACTGGGACTGATTCCTCCGCCTCATCAAAAGATGGACTCTCAACAACACCTTGAGCCTGACGCTGAGACTCTTCCTGCATCAAGCGCTGCATCAACTGTTCTTGCTGCTGCAGTAAAGATAATGCCTCTTCAGGCTCATTTTCTAACGACTCATTACCTAATGAATCTGGCACTACTTTTTCAACCGACGCCTCCACTGCCTGCTCGGTATTAATACCAGCCAAACGCGCCTGATGGTCTGCAATCCGATCAGATAGATCTACTCCAGAAGGACCATCATCGGTTGTCAGCCTCTGTTCTGTTCTATTGGCCATTTCAGCAAAAGAAGGTTGCGCTGAAACTGACTTAGCAGCCTCTTCAACCAAACGCTCTTCTTCCGCTTTTGCCTGACGCTCCGCTTCACGTTCAGCGGCCAACTCTTCTTCACTCGGCTTATTGAAGACATTATCTTCAACCTGCTGAACCAGCTTTTCAGCTTCTTCTAGCTCTAGCTCGGTTTCTGCTAATACTTCTTCACCACGAGCAGCAACATCATCTTCACTGGCAAAATCATACTCACGCGTCGCAGAAGCTTTCTTCTCAGAATTGATCAAATCTAAATTCTGATTAGCATCATCCATCTCGCGAATTTCATCCAAGCTCGGCAATTCGTCCAAACTTTTAAGGCTGAAATAATCCAAAAATTCTTTGGTCGTTGCATACATCGCGGGGCGACCCGGCACATCACGATGACCAACAACACGCACCCATTCACGATCTAATAAAGTACGAATAATATGACTACTAACGGCAACCCCACGCACATCTTCGATATCACCACGAGTAATGGGTTGGCGATAGGCAATCAGAGACATAGTCTCTAGCAAAGCTCTAGAATAACGTTGCGGCTTTTCATCCCATAAGCGCGTAACCCAAGGGGCTACTTCTTTGCGTACCTGCAAGCGATAACCGGAGGCGACTTCCACCAGCTCAATTCCACGCTCGCAGTAATCTTCCATCAAGCTTGTTAGCGCTTCTTTAATCGCCGGGCTTTTAGGCTTTTCAAACTCATCAAATAATAATTGTAAGCGCTCAATCGATAGCACTTCACCGCTGGCCATCAATGCCGCTTCAATGATTTGCTTTAATTTAGTTAACTCCATTAAGCGCTACCTTCATTATTTCCATCAAATTCAGACGTATAATTAACATCCAATAAACTGGATTCAATATGCCCTGGGCCATCAACACGAGCTTTAATATGAATTGGACCTAAAACTTCATGCTGAACGATATCGAGCAAAGATTCTTTAATCAGCTCTAACATGGCCAAGAAAGTGACCACCACCCCCAAACGGCCTTCTTCTGGAGTAAATAGATCACCAAAATTAACGAAATGGCCACCTTTAAGCGTCGCTAAAATATTCGACATACGCTCGCGAGTCGACAACACTTCTTTGGCAACTTCGTGTTTTTCAAACATTTGGGCGCGACGCATAATCGCCCCCATAGCCAACATCAGCTCTTTCATATCAACGTCAGGATGCGCACGTTGCTGAATTTTCTCCGGCGCATCGACTTGCGCAACAAAGTTATCGCGTCCCATGCGCGGCAATTCTTCCATATCTTCCGCGGCTTTTTTAAAGCGTTCGTATTCTTGTAAGCGACGAATCAATTCTGCGCGAGGATCACCTTCCTCTTCCTCTTCGCCATCTTTACTACGGGGTAATAGCATGCGGCTTTTAATCTCAGCCAACATGGCGGCCATCACCAAGTATTCACCAGCCATTTCTAGATGCAAAGAGTTCATCATATCGATGTACCCCATATACTGAGCGGTAATCTCAGCGACGTTCACATCAAGAATATCGAGGTTTTGCTTTCGAATTAGATACAAGAGTAAATCTAGCGGACCTTCAAATTGCTCTAAAATGACTTCTAGAGCATCCGGTGGAATGTATAAGTCCATCGGCAATTGGGTCATGGGTTCCCCTTGCACTAAGGCAAAGGGCATTTCATGCTGGCGCGCAGCAGGCTCTTTATTAATAAGCACAGACTCTTCTGTCGATTCGACATTGTCTTCAGCGGCTTGAGGAGTATCTGCTGCGTTAGTCATTTTCTATCTTAGACCCGTCTATTTAAGACCATAGATGCCAACGGCCTGACGAACATCATCCATCATGCGCTGACTTTGGACTCGTGCTTTCGCTGCACCCTTTTGCAATTCTTCTTCAATATCTTGTGGGCGTGTCAGCAAGTCATTATAACGCTCACGAGCATCGCCGATTTCTTCGTTAATTAAGGCAAATAAACGCTTCTTGGCATCACCCCAGCCAATACCTTCAGCAAATGCCTGACGCATTTCCGCAGTCTGCTCTTCATTAGCAAAAGCCTGCCAAATCTGAAAAACCGTTGAATCATCAGGATCTTTTGCTTCACCTGGCTCAAGCAGGTTAGTTTGAATCTTATTAATGTGTTTTTGCAGTTTCTTTTCTGTTAAGAACAAAGGAATGGTATTGCCATAGCTCTTACTCATTTTACGGCCGTCTAGCCCTTGTAAAATAGCAACATCGTCGCCTACTTCGTATTCTGGCAAGGTGAAGATAGGCTGTTTTTTGCTGGCATAAATGTGGTTAAAACGCTGAGCCATGTCACGGGCCATTTCAACGTGTTGAATCTGATCTTTACCGACAGGCACTTTGTTTGCGCCAAACATCACGATATCAGCGGCCATCAATACTGGGTAGCTGAATAACCCCATGGTAATGGCTTTATCAGCGTCTTCGTTATTTGCAACATTGGCATCCACCGCGCCTTTGTATGCGTGGGCACGATTCATTAAGCCTTTGCCACAGATGCAGTTCAGCATCCAAGTCAATTCAGGAATTTCGCGAATGTCAGATTGGCGATAGAACATGGTATTGTCGGTATCTAGGCCAAGCGCTAGCCAAGTTGCGGCAATTTCCATAGTCGATTGGTGAACAAGCTTAGGGTCTTGGCATTTGATTAAGGCGTGGTAATCTGCCAAAAAGAAATAGGACTCGATGTCGCTATTTTGGCTCGCTTCAATCGCTGGGCGAATAGCACCCACATAATTACCCAAATGCGGAGTACCAGTGGTGGTAATTCCGGTTAAAACACGCTGCTTGCTCATCAACTGCTCACTTATACACGACTACTGATCGCCAATATAAAAGGTATGGCGCTAAAACCCGCAATCATACCTAAAATAGCCGCTAACTTCGAGCAAATATCAGCCTAGAGATCACTCTAGAAATGCAGTCGCGTCTCCTACCCCTTGGCGCAGCAATACAGCTTCTTCATCCGTTAAATCAAGTACCGTCGTCGCTTCAAAACCGCAATAGCCACCATCAATCACCAGATCAAGGCTATGCTCGAGAGTCTGGCGGATATCGTAGGGGTCGGATAACGGCATTTCATCACCCGGCATAATCAAGGATGTCGACATCAAAGGCTCATTCAGCTCTTCTAAAATAGCCTGCAAAATGGCGTTATCCGGCACACGCATACCGATGGTTTTCTTTTTTGGCTGAATCAAACGCTTCGGTACTTCTTTAGTCGCATTCAAAATAAAGGTGAAGGCACCCGGAGTATTTTGCTTCAACTGGCGATAAGTCGCGTTATCCACTTTGGCATAGTTCGATAGCTCGGAGAGGTCTCGACAGATCAGCGTATAATTATGCTTATCATCCAACTGACGCAATGACCTAATGCGCTCCATTGCGGATTTATCACCGATATGACAAACCAACACATAGGCACAATCAGTTGGCAATACAACTAAACCGCCCTTTTGAATAATTTCGACGGCCTGCTTTACCAAACGCGCCTGTGGGTTTTCTGCATGAATCTGGAAGAATTGGCTCACGGTTGATCCTTAATTTCGACTTACTAAAATTTCGATTTACTAATTGGTGTTTATAAAAACGCCGTAATGTTAGTTTGGCACAGTATTGGTTCTTTAACCGCTATTGGCTTGCGCTCAGCATGGGGTTTATCCTTGTACGGCACGCTGCAAGTACTTCCATGTAAGCTCTACTGCGGAGTCCCTCCCGCAGAAGGCCTTCAATGATAAACCCCATACTTCACCGCCAACAGCTAATAGCGATTTAGATTTTAAAGTGATTTGCTAAATGATAACGGCTTTGGGTCAATGATAAGCCGTCTTTAAATTGAAAAATAAGAATTTTTCAAATCTACAATGATTTCTGGGTGATGAATTAGGTGATTCGTTTCAGGTGGCGTCAGATCCCATGGAGGGGATCTCCGAGCTTACAGGGACGTATTCACAGCGTCCCCAGAAAGGAATTACCTAATTCATCGCTTCAAACACCCTAGAGTCTCGGCGTTAAAACAATTAACCAAGACCTAAAAATTAGCCCAAACGGGTTTCAAATCTTCAGCCTTAGGAAACGGCGGCATTACCCCCAAGTCTAAACCAAATTTGTTCGGGCCATGAAAGTCACTACCACAAGAACCTAACAACTCTTGATCTTGAGCAATTTTTTTTAACTGACCGGCCTGATTTTTATCCATCAAACCACAGCAAATCTCCATCGCTTGACCACCGGCATACTGAAATCCTGCCAAACAGTCCAATAACTTAGTGCGCGTCATATTGTAGTGATGAGGATGCGCTAATACCGCTTGACCGCCACTTTCAACAATCCACTTCACGACAGTTTCCATTTCAGGCCAACCAGATTTCACATCACCAACCTTGCCCGCCCCTAAATACTTCTTAAAGGCAGTTTGGCGATCACTCACCATGCCTTGCTCAACCAAATATTGAGCAAAGTGCGGGCGCCCAACTTCACCACCCGCTAAGGCTTCTACCGCCTTAAAATCAATTTCTTTTTGCAGCTTCTTCTCTAATCGCTGAGCAATGGTTTTTGCTCTCTCACGACGCACCTGAGTCTGCGAACGCTCAGCCTCAACAATAATAGGGTGCGTTGGGTCCATATTTAGCCCGACGACATGAATTCCGATGCCACGCCACTGTGACGATAATTCGATCCCAGGAATAAGGCGTAAGCCACACTCTTTTGCATACTCTTTTACCTGACGGTAACCCGCCATAGTATCGTGATCTGTAATCGCTAATGTTTCGATATTTCGCGCGATTGCACGATCAATCAATGCCTCTGGAGCAAGGGCTCCATCTGATGCAGTGGTATGACAATGAAGGTCGATTTGCGAAGCCATAAAAATTCCTCAATAATACCCCTCCATTGTATGCCCTAGGATAATGTTCCACAAATGAAGTTACTCATCGATTTTCTGCCCATCGTCATCTTTTTCATCGTTTATAAAATGGCGCCACAATGCATAGAAGCCATTAGCCCCTTATTAAATGCCGAACAAATCCAACAGCTCGCAGACATGCCAGCCATTGTGTTAGCCACCGCGGTTCTGATTCCTGCGACTATGCTACAAATTTTATATACCAAGGTAACCACTGGCAAAGTAGAAACCATGCACCTAGTGACACTCGCACTCGTAGTAATCATGGGGGGAGCCACCGTTATTTTACAAGATAAAACCTTTATCCAATGGAAGCCGACCGTTGTTAACTGGTTATTTGCTGCCGCCTTTTTCGGTAGCCGCTTTATCGGTGATAAAACCATCTTGGAACGCATGATGGGACAAAACCTAAAACTGCCGGCTAATGCATGGCAGAACTTAAACTATGCCTGGGTCGCATTTTTCACCTTTAGTGGTATCGCAAATTTATACGTTGCTTATAATTTCTCCGAAGACTTCTGGGTTAACTTTAAATTATTCGGTTTATTAGGCTTAACCATCGTCTTTATTATTGCCCAATCTTTTTATCTTTACCGTTTTATGAACCCTGAAGGCGAGGAAAAGTAGCATGTGGTACGCCATTATTAGCCAAGATGTAGAAAACAGTTTAGAAAAACGCCTTTCGGTTCGCCCGGCTCATATCGATCGCTTACAAGCACTAAAAGCAGAAGGTCGTTTATTGATCGCAGGTCCACACCCAGCGATCGATAGTGAAGACCCTGGCAGTGCAGGTTTTACCGGCAGTTTAGTGGTTGCAGAATTTGATTCATTAGTTGATGCACAAGCCTGGGCTGATGCTGATCCTTATATCGAAGCCGGTGTTTATCAACAAGTAACGGTAAAACCTTTTAAGAAAGTACTACCCTAATAATTTGAAGCTCAAATGTTTCAAGCAAAAACAAGATATAAAAAAATAAGGTGAAGTTTGTGAAACAGTTATTTTGCATGTTTTTATTAACCCTAGTAACCGTTACTAGTTATGCCGCCGTAGAAAAACGCTACGTCAGCGATAAGCTATGGCTTCAGCTGCGCAGCGGCCCTGGTAGTGATTTTCGTATCCTTAAAGCACTACCCAGTGGTGAGCACCTTATCTACATGGAGCAAACCGAGGATAAAAACTATACTAAGGTGACAACTGATAAAGGCGTTGAAGGCTGGGTATTAACGCGCTTCTTAGAAGACGAACCGGTAGCAAAAGAAAAACTTATTCTATCTCAGCGCGCACTCGTTAAAGTTCAGGCTGAACTCGATACGCTTAAAAAGCAAACAGATGCATTAAGCAAAGAGAAGTCCACGCTTTCTGGTGATCGCTCAAGTCTAACCCGCGATAAAAAGAACCTAGAAAAAGAACTAAAGCGTATTAAAGGCATCTCTGCCAACGCCCTGCAACTGGATAGCAAAAATACCAAACTCACTAAGCGCAATCAGGAGTTAGAGATTCAATTAGAAACGCTAACCGCTGACAATACTCGCTTAAAAGATGGCAAAGAACGTACCTTCATGATCATTGGTGGTGGCCTTATCATCCTGGGGATTATTCTTGGTTTGGCGATTCCTGCTATGCGCGGTGGCCGTAAAGGTGGTGGCTGGTCTTAAATAATACTGTTATTTCTCTGGGCCTTTCTGGCCCAGATACTTACTTACCTTCCTATAAAGCCACACCTAAGCATTAGTACAATCTGAACAATTCATGAGCTCAATCAATACTGGTATTAATATTGCGAACTAAGCTTCTATAATTATATTGATTGAGACACCCCAATGACTTCATTACTTAAAACACTGCTTATTTTTGCGACTATTCTGTGCTTTCAAGCACCCACCTTTGCTAACGAAACAATCCTCAGTGATGGTGCCGCTATTAACATTGCCGGCCGACAACGTATGCTTAGCGAGCGTATGGTAAAAGCGTATATTCAACTCAGTATCGATGTCGATGTGCAAAAAGCAGAAATGCAATTAGCCGCCGCACAGAAGTTATTTAAACAACAGCTAGACCAACTCATCGCTTATGCACCAACAAATAACATCGCGCACAATCTGGATGCAGTCGACCAGCAATGGCAACAAGTTGAGAGCATCATTAAGGTGAAAGCCAAGACAGCGACCATTCCTGATTTAATCCCATTGGGTGAAATGTTGGTAAAACGTTGTCATCAAGTTGTATTAGACATACAACGTTTTTCAGGCTCATCCAGTGCTAAGCTGGTTAACATATCGGGTCGCCAACGTATGCTCAGCCAACGCATGGCTAAATATTATTTTGCTCACCTAGCGGGCCAGCGCCAACACGATACCATCAGCCGCTTTCAAACTAGCTTAGAAGAATTTGATTCTGGCTTGAATGACCTCAGATTAGCAAAAGAAAATAGTCCTGAAATATCGAAAGCGTTAAACAAGGTGAAAGCCCAACTGAAGTTCTCCAAAGCGGGCTTTAAAGGCTTAGAAGATGGTAATTACACCCCTCATGTCATATCTCGCACCACGGAAAGCATGCTGAAACGGATGGAGAACATCACCTTGCAATACGAAGTCCTCCACGATCAAACACAGGCAGGCTAAGCCAAGAACCGATAATGGCTTGGCACTAATTACTCTACAAAGGTGCACTTCTTTCAGATCTCTATTATGATGGGATCAAATAATTTTTCTAATATTTGACCCATAGAGATTTGATCGATGCGTACCATTACCTTGGCCCTAGGCCTTCTATTATCCTTATCCTTTTCCACCCAAGCGGAAGTCAGTGCGACTCCCGTCAAAGCTGAAACTCAAGCTAAGACAATTGACGTCATTCTAGAGACCAGCATGGGTAAAGTTGAAATTGAACTGAACGCCGAATTAGCGCCTATTTCTGTCGCCAACTTTTTACAATATGTTGAAAGTGGCTACTATGACGGCACCATTTTTCATCGTGTGATCAATAACTTCATGGTTCAAGGTGGCGGTTTTAATAAGTTCATGCAGAAAAAGGCGACCCAAGCAGCGATTAAGAACGAAGCTAAAAATGGTCTAAAAAATGACCGTGGCACTCTTGCGATGGCCCGCACCGGCGTCGTTGATAGTGCGACTAGCCAATTCTTTATCAATCATAAAGATAATGACTTCTTAAACCATGGCGGCCGTGATTATGGCTATGCGGTATTTGGTAAAGTAACCAAAGGCATGGATACTGTTGACGCCATTGCCCGCGTACAAACCAAATCAGGAGATGTTCCTGTAAATCCGATTTTGATCAAAAAAGCCTACATTAAAGAAGCCGAGACTGCGAAGCCTGCAACAGCAGAAGCTCAATAGTCTCCCAGTCCTTTTCAGCTCAAGTGCCTAAACCCACTTGAGCTGTCAATGAAACTTTATTGCCCCAACTCATACCACTCCAGCCTAGCTCAGGCTAAAATAGCCGCTCATATACCTTCTGCATGAGCTGTTCAATTGAAAAAATCATCACCAGTACTTCCTAATGGATTAACTCAAGCCGAACTTTGCAAAGCAAAGATTGAATGGGATGATCAAGGGCAGCCTTTTTCTAAAGATTTTTCCGATGTCTATTTCAATACCGATAGTGGCTTGGACGAAAGCCATTTTGTCTTTATCGAACCGAGTCGATTACAACAGCGTTGGCAGCAACATCACGGCAGCTTTACTTTAGTCGAGACAGGCTTTGGTACAGGACTAAACTTCTTATTAACCTGGTTAGAGTGGGTTAACTTCCAGCAAACAAATCAAGCGAGCACAAACACGGCTAATGAAGAGCAAACAAGCAATCATTTGCACTTTATCAGCATTGAAAAATTCCCTCTCGATAAAGATCAACTGGCAAAAGCATTATCATTATTCCCGCATTTAAATGATCTGAGCGAGCAATTAATAGCCCAGTATCCACTATTAATTAAGGGCTTTCACAGCTTACAATTTGAACAGCATAACCTTACGCTCACCCTGATATTTGACGATGTCAGCCATGCTCTGCCACAGCTCAATGGCCCTATCGATGCTTGGTATTTGGATGGCTTCGCCCCTGCCAAAAACCCTGATATGTGGACAGACACACTTTATTCAGCCATGGCGAAACTTAGTCGAAAAGATACCAGCTTAGCGACGTTTACAGCGGCAGGAGACGTGCGTAGAGCATTACAAGCTAACGGTTTCAAACTGCATAAAGTCTCAGGCTTTGGTATGAAACGGGAAATGATGCATGGCACTTTCATTCAAAACCAAGGCCCAATGCCTAATCGCTTTGAAACGCACAAACCTTGGCTTAGCCCAGCCAGCAAAGTGATAAAGAAAATCGCAATAATAGGCGCAGGCATCGCTGGCTGCACAACCGCCTATGCCCTTGCCCGCCGGGGAATTGCTGTCACGATATTTGATGGTAATGGTATTGCGACAGAAGCCTCTGGAAACCCTCAAGGCGCTATGTATGCGAAATTAGCCGCTGGGGAAGCAACTCATAGTGATATTTATGTACAAGGCTACCTGCAATCTTTACGCTGGTTACACCAGCATTTAGAGGTGGGTGATGGTTGGGATAATTGCGGCCTAATTCAACTGGCCAGTAGTGAAAAAGAAGCACTGCGCCAACAAAAATTTATTGAAAATACCGACTACCCAGAACAGTTACTACACAGTTTAAGCACAGAAGAAGCTTCGAAGATTAGCGGTCTGAACATGACTTGCGGCGGATTGTTTTTCCCTCAAGCGGGCTGGGTGAGCCCCCAACGCTTATGCCAAGAACTGATAAAGCATCCGTTAATTACCTTACAGCAAGAAAGCATAACGGAACTGTCTGAAAAAGAAGAAAGCCAAACTCATAGCCAGTGGCAGTTAAACCAACATACAGGTTTTAGCCATGCCATTATCGCTTGCGCCAATCAAAGTCAGCAGCTATTACCCAACAGCTATCTACCAACTAAATCCATTCGCGGGCAGCTTACCTATTTAGAGCAATCTTCCCTACAGAGCACCAATATTCCACTTAAAACGGTATTGTGCGGGAAAGGCTATATCGCCCCCGCTAAAGATGGAAGTTTTTGCTTAGGCGCTAGTTATAACATTAAAGATGATGAAAAGAACATGCGCCTGAGTGATCATCAGAAGAATTTTAATTATCTAGACGATTTTGGCAGTGAGTTCCAACAACTTCACCAAAACTTAATTGCCCAAGATGAACAGCAATTCCCAGGTCGCACAGGCTTTCGTTGCACAACACCGGATTATTTACCCATGACAGGGCCATTACTTAATGAGGCGATCTTTGATAATGAGTTTACAGCGATCCGTAAAAACCTAGCTCGCTATCCAAGACATGCAACTCAATTTCATAATGGCTTGTACTTAAATATTGGCCATGGTTCAAGAGGGCTGACATCGGCCCCACTGTGCGCTGAATTAATCGCCGCTTATGTCTGTGAAGAAAATTTTCCACTCGCGAAGGAGCACGCCGAAGCATTATTACCCAATCGGTTCTTAATTCGGGAGATGGTTAGAAATAAACGCTAAGCGCTATCTTTGTTTTGTTCGATAGTAGGCTTGCTAGAAACGCTGTGCAGTTGATTACGTTTAGAATGAACTCGGATTGCTCGCATTTCTTCTTGCAATAATTTGCATTGAGCGCGAACAATCGCCAATTCTTGCTGCATTTCATCGATATTCAGCAAAGCTGAGGCAATCGTTCGCTTTAAACGCTGGCGGGAAATATCACTCATACTGCCCCCTATCTTTCGATAAAGACGTTAATTAAGGATTAGATTTCCAATCTCTACTATTAACAATTTGGCAGCTTTGGCTGATAGGGTCAAATAAGAGGGTTAAATGACCGCTTTTTAATTGTGCCTCTACCTGAGTGACCTTGTCAGCGAGGCTAAACTCAAATTCACCATAATCTGTACCGTCACGGCTAGCAAACTCTTCCACAATGCCTGCTAAGGCCTGCTGAGATAGACTTTGATAAGGAATTTCGATGACGCCTGCTTCATCCTCATCGTAATCAGGAGGTCCACTGTGAGGGGCATCGTTACAGTCAGTCATAATCGAGAGATATCTTTATGAATGCGGACGTTGATTGAAAGCAGATTCACGCTCCCACTCACAGACCATTTTAAGCTCAGAATCGCTTGGGTTATGTCCAGCCCCAGCACTCTCCCACGAGAAGGTATGCTTTCCGGATAGCTCGGTTTCTAAATGGACCGTCGCACTTAACCAATACATCGAACGTAACATAGCCTCAAAACGACTGATCCAGCGCTCCCACTCATACTCAATAGAGTTATAAGAAGCCGCAAAATGAATCAACTGGGTATGATAAGTACCAGAATACACATCAGGGCCTGGCATAGAGAACATTTCACGAGATAAGAAAGGCCAGTCATCATCTAAACTTGAAGGCAGCTCTTGAATGGCCGCCCAGTTAGTGCGGCGACGGCGATAAGCTTCGAGCTCCCCTCCAGCAGGAATACCTCGAATCACACCATAAACTATCGATTCTTGATCATATGATGACACAGCTAAAGAACCACCCAATACATGAAACTAAACCCTGAAAGAATTAAAGCGAATCAGCATGATAAGTTATTTTTATAGAATAAAAAATGCCGACTGATTAAATAATATTGTTAAATATTACAATGAGTCGGCAAAAGGGTCTAACTGATTATTTTTTAATCAAAGCAATCCTTTATTTGCTATGTATTAGCAACGTTCAATACCTTGGCCTGTACGTAACTGCCAGGAGCATCTTCAATGATCTTTAACTGACGATCTCCAGGGATTCGCTTAGCAACCTGAGCTTTATCTTCTTTTAACGCCCACTGCTGCCAATCGGTCCACCAAGAACCATCATTTTGCTTGGCATCTTGATACCAGGCATCCGCAGATTCCGGCAAGGCATCATTAGTCCAATAACCGTACTTGTTCGCTTTTGGAGGATTAATAACCCCAGCAATATGGCCAGAGCCACCTAATACAAAACGTGTTTTACCGGAGAAGTTTTGCGCGCCTTTATAAGTGCCTTTCCACATGGCAATATGATCTTGGGCCGTCGACAAGAAATAGGTTGGAATTTTAACCGCGGATAGATCGATCTTAACCCCTCCTAGCTCTAAACCATCCTTTTCTTGCAACTTATTATGCAAATACATGTTACGTAAATAATACGAATGCATCGCTGCCGGTAAGTTGGTTGAATCTGAATTCCAAAATAATAAATCAAAGGCCGTTGGTCGCTCACCTTTCAGATAATTATTAATAAAGAATGACCAAAATAGATCTTTTTCGCGCAAGGTATTGAAACTGAAAGCCATCGCACGGCCATCAAAGTATCCTGTTGCGTTCATTTGCTTTTCAAGTGCTGAAATTGCAGTTTCATTAATAAATACGCCAATCTCACCCGGCTCTTTAAAATCAATGAGCGTTGCTAAGAAAGTTGCTGATTTAATGCGCTCATCTTTCTTCTTCTGTAAATAGCTTAAGGTCGTTGCTAATAACGTTCCACCTAAGCAATAACCAATGGCGTTAACTTCTTTCTCACCGGTCGCTTTTTCAATGGCGTCGAGAGCCGCAACTGGTCCTTCAAGCATGTAATCTTCAAAGCCCTTGTCTCTTAGGCCTGGCCCTGGGTTAACCCAAGAGATACAAAAAACAGTATGGCCTTGGTCAACCAACCATTTGAGGTAGGAATTTTTTTCACGCAGATCTAAAATATAATATTTATTGATAAAAGGTGGAACAACCAATAATGGACGCTTTTGAACTTTGTCCGTAGTTGGCGAATATTGGATCAGCTGCATCATATCAGTTTGATAAACAACTTTGCCTTCTGTTGTCGCCACATTGCGACCTACAGTAAATGCTGACATATCCGTCATAGAGACATTTAAACTGCCCCCTTGACTTGCATCTAGATCAGATAGTAACTGCTCCATGCCATCTAATAAATTTGCCCCACCGGTTTCTAACGTTTTACGAATCACTTCAGGATTCAAACCTGGGAAATTAGTTGGCGATAATGCGCTCACATACTGACGCATAAAGTAATCAACTTTTTGACGACTTTTTTCTGACAAACCATCAGCATCATTCACCATATCGGTTAATGATTTACTCTGTAATAAATACAACTGTTTAATATAATCAAAGACTGCATTTTCAGTCCATTCAGTATCTTTAAAACGACGATCATCTTTTTCAGGTGAAATGATGGCATCGGTTTCTTTACCTAAGAATTTCAGTGCCGTACTTTGAAATAGCGCTTGTTGTTTTTGCATTAACTGAACTTGATCAGCAACAACCTTAGTTGGGTTACGATAAAAAGCTTCACCGAGTTCTTCAAATGCCTTACCAAAATCATTCATGATAGATGCCGAAGGATCTTCATTACTGGTTTCTTGATTGGCGGCTTTTTCCCATAGGCGGTAGGCTTGATCACTGGCCTTGGAAGCCATTTCAAAAAAATCGGTGATCGTATTTTCAACTGTCTGGCTCATTTCAAAATCCCTGAAATCACAAAAAAACATAAACTAAAATAAAAAAACCGCAGGCCGTCGTGATATAGAGTCATGACTAAACAAGCGGTTTTTATAAACTAAAACAAATTAAGCTGCTTTAGTTGTTTTCGCTTTAGGAGCAGAGGTTGCAGCATTAGCAGCAGTAGTTGCTGTACCGCGAGCTTCTTCCATAATGGCTTCAACTTGGCCTTTAAACTCAACAGCCATTTCAGAAAGTGCTTTAGCATCTTCCATGATTTTTTTGTTTAGTTCAGTCGTTGCTTCAGCTTGTGAAGAAGAGAAAGTACGTAGAGTATCAGCATCTTTAATTTCAGACGCTTTCTTCAACTGGCTGATGCCGGCATCAGCATACGTTTTAATAGCGTTCAATTGAAATTCAGTCATCTTTTCCATATTGCCAACACACAATGCACTGAACTTCTGCATTGGGCTATATAGATTTTTAGTTTGTTCAGCAAATGCGTTTAAGATATTTTCTTGCATGGTCTTATTCCTTCAAGGTTTGGTTTACAAAATGTACAAAGAGTGTAGACGCAAATATCTTACAGTTGTGTTACCGATGCCACAAAAAGTAACACTTATTTTACTAAAATAAGATTAAGGTATTAGTATTTTTTTTAAACAGTAACAGAGGTGACAAAGACCAGTTATTCAGTGAACAGGAGTAAGTGATCATAACGGTCTTTATCAATAAAATGGGTAATCCAATAATCTAAAGGACCTACATAAAACCTCTATATGGGTAGAGTATTTATACGATTTCGTTATATCCAAAAACTCCAATTATTGACAGGTTTGAATATAAAAGTGTCAAAATCTATTCATCCAAATCCATTAAATAGTGTCACCAGAAGTATCACTTTTTGATGAAGTCGAACTTTTCATATAACCGGTAACCAGATTCATAAATGTTTGCTGCACCTGATCCATAGATTTCATGCTTTCATTCATCATGGGCTTAAACAAACTCAACGCGTCATAACCCTCTTCCCCAGACATCATTTTTTCTGTCATCGCTTTCATTACGTCACTTTGAAATTCTTGCACATCTGGTAAACCCATAGCACGACGTAATTCTTCTGGAGTCATATCAAATTCGATATTAATTTTCATTGAGTATTCCCTTGCTGATGAAATCGACTTGTATCGTTTTTATTCTTTAAACAGCTTAGCGTATTTTGTTTTCTTTCGGCAAGCCAATATAAGCAATCACAGCGGCAATCATTGCAAGTCCAGCTGCGCCGATAAATACCCAATAAGCTCCTAAACTGAGCCAAGCGATACCCGCGACATAAGCCCCTACGGCTCCACCTAAACCAAAACCCAAACCACTATATAGGGCATGTCCGTGTAACTGCCCTTTATCAGCATAAAAAATAGATATATATTTCATCGCTACCGCATGCAGCAGACCAAAACTAAAAGCATGCAAACACTGAGAAAAAATCAGGAAGTATAAATTATCAGATAAACTAGCAGTTAAAGACCAGCGTAATACCGTCAATAGTAGGGACAGGATTACTAGGTTTTTTAATGAGAAATATCGAGTAAAAAAGGCAATACGCCAAAACAATACAATCTCTGCTAATACTCCTAACGACCACAACAAACCGATCGCGGTATTACTATAATCCAATTGCTGGAGGTAAATACTGAAAAATACGTAATACGGCCCATGGCTCACCTGCACGAAAATATTAATTAGCAGAAAGCTTATTAGCCCGGACGGAGTCAATTCCAGGTTTGAGTTATTATCAGAGCTCAGAGTAGCGTTAGGCGAAACTTCGGCGACTGAATTCGCTTCAGGTAATAACAGACCATTGAAAACAATACCCAGCATCAAGATCAGCATAATCGCGGGTAATAGCTCGATAGTTATATAATCAAAGGCCCAGCCTAAAAAACTGACGATCACAATAAACCCCACTGAACCCCATAGGCGAATATTACTATACGCGTCGAGGTCCTCTCTAATGTGATCTAGAGTTAAGGTTTCGTACTGCGGCAACATGGCTGACCAAAAAAAGCCATAACTCAGCATAATCAAAGCAAAATGCCAAAATTCAGTAGCCCAGTAGATACCTAAGAAGCAGACAACCATCAAGAGGCCCGCTAAACGCAATAGCTGAATCGGCCGTATAAACTTTTCACATCGCTGACTAAGGCTTGCCCAGAGACTAGGGGCAAAAATTCGAACCGCACTGAATAGCGCGAGTAAGATACCAATATCTTCCGCACTAAAAGATTGCTGCTGAAGATACAGCCCCCAAAAAGGCACGATACAACCTATGAGGGCAAAATAAAGGCCGTAAAAGCCGGACAAACGCCAATACGGAACCTTCATATTTTCAAAAACTATGCTTGCCCATTAATGATCGGCGTTTCACAAACGACATCCGCATTCTGGCCACGGTTACGTAAAAAGTGATCCATAAGTACGATCGCCATCATAGCTTCTGCAATAGGCGTAGCACGGATTCCAACACAAGGGTCGTGACGACCTTTAGTGACCACTTCAATCGGCTCTCCAGCGCTATTAATAGAACGACCAGGAATCGCCATACTAGAAGTTGGCTTCAACGCAATATGAGCAATGATATCTTGGCCAGTACTAATGCCGCCAACAATGCCTCCAGAATGATTCGCCAAGAACCCTTCCGGTGTCATTTCGTCGCGATGTTCTGTGCCTTTTTGCGCAACACAATCAAAACCATCGCCAATTTCAACGCCTTTCACCGCATTAATGCTCATCAGAGCATGGGCTAGTTCAGCATCTAAGCGGTCAAAAATTGGTTCACCTAACCCAGGCTTCAGTCCTGTAGCGGTGACTGAAATTTTAGCGCCAACGGAATTACATTCTTTGCGTAATGCTTCCATATAGCTTTCCATCTCTGGCACCTTCGAGGCGTCAGGACAGAAGAATGGGTTATTACGCACTTCGTTCCAATCAAAGTTCTCATTATCGATTTTAATCGGCCCGAGTTGTGACAAGTAGCCACGAACCTCAATACCTTTAGCGGCTAAAAACTTCTTCGCTACCGCACCCGCCGCAACACGCATTGCGGTTTCACGCGCGGAAGAACGACCGCCGCCACGGTAATCACGGAAGCCATATTTATGGGTATAGGCGTAATCCGCATGGGCAGGACGGAAAGTATCCGCAATATTGGAATAATCTTTTGAACGCTGATCGGTATTCTCAATAATCATACCGATTGGGGTACCGGTGGTTTTACCTTCGAATACTCCCGATAAAATTTTAACCTGATCAGGTTCGCGACGCTGCGTTGTAAACTTCGACGTTCCTGGCTTACGTAAATCCAAATCATGCTGCAAATCCGCTTCGCATAACTCAATCCCAGGAGGACAGCCATCAACGATGCAGCCTAATGCGATACCATGACTTTCACCAAACGTCGTGACGGTGAAGCTTTTACCAAACGTATTACCCGACATATCTGTATCCGCTTTTAACTATTTAATTCTTTATTCAATTCTTTGTTTAATTCTTTGCTTAACTTAAGGCTAAGTTATTTCAATTTCAGCGCTTCTACGCACTCATCTAATTGGTCAGCCGTTAATACAAATACCCCATGGCCACCCATCTCAAACTCTTGCCACATAAAAGGCACCGTTGGATAAGCATCCTCTAACGTAGGCCAGCTATTGCCGACTTCAACAATGAAGATACCATCATCTGATAAATACTGACGCGCTTCTGCCAGCATTATTCGTACTAGATCTAAGCCATCTTCCCCAGCCGCTAATGCTAGCTCAGGTTCATTATGAAATTCTTCTGGTAAGCAGCTCATATCATCACTATCCACATACGGTGGATTAGAAACAATAATATCGTATTGACCGTCAGCCGCAGAGAACAAATCAGACTGCAGTGCAATCACACGGTCATTCATCTGATGGCGGCTAATATTTTCATCGGCTAAGGTTAAGGCTTCAAAGGATATATCCAATAACTCGACGTGCGCCTGAGGAAATTCAGCCGCACAAGCGATACCGATACAGCCACTGCCGGTACATAAATCCAAAATACGATGAACCGGCTTATCACCAAGCCAAGGCTGGAAACGCGCGGCAATAATTTCCGCTATAGGAGAGCGAGGAATCAATACCCTTTCATCAACGATGAAAGGTAAGCCATAAAACCAAGCTTCACCGGTTAGATAAGGTGTTGGCATACGCTCGTTAATACGACGAGCAAACAGCTCAATCACGCACTGACGTTCACTGCGCGTTAACTTAGAAGATTGCCACGCATGATCAATATCCCAAGGTAGGTGTAAAGCGTGTGTCACTAGCATTACCGCATCATCACGCGCATTATCAGTACCATGACCAAAATACAAATTCGCTTCATTCATACGGCTGATGCCCCAGCGAAGCAAATCTTGCATGCTTGTCAGTTCGTTTAAAGCTTCTTCACAGGCTTCATTCGACAATACATAAGGAATAGGGTCAGACAGTGGAATACCGGACACAAGAACACCAGACAGAAAAATTAAGGCCAATATTCTAACATTGACAGGTCCAGCAACCAAGCATCTAGGCGTTCAGAGCATCAATGGTTCGAGCAATTGAGTAATAATCAGCCCAAGCGCTGGCCATATAAACTGCTATGACCTTGCTCAAATGCATCCAATGCTTGCTTAGCAATATTACGCCCTAGTGCTACCAGCTCTTCCGTTCGGTGAAATTCATACATTTCACCACTGCTTTGTGGAATTCGAACCAGCAAATCCGGTGGATAGCCGGCAATTTTATATTGACTGAGCGACGCCTGCATCACTTCAAACATTTGATACAGGATTTCTAACTTACCCAAGTTAGAGACATTCGAGCGCGCTTTTTCTTTAACCGCTTCAGGATCATTCGCCTCCAAGTCATCATCACTGGTAAACCATTGACTGGCTTTATTCACGATCGAATTCAACCAATCATTTTTATCATCTTGCTCATCAAGCCCAATGACCTGCGACGAAGCCTGTAGCTGAGCTAATTCATCTAACTTGGGGATAGGCACGTCGGCATTGAGATCAATGGCAATAATATGATCCGCATGAGCAGATACAGAAGCGGCAATAGGTAAAGGGTTTAATACCCCACCATCGACAAATAACCGTTCATCACGCTTAACCGGTTGAAATAACCCTGGAATGGCTGCGGAAGCCCGCATCGCTTGTTCTAGAGGACCACGCTGAAACCACACTTCTTTTGAGTTGGCTAAATCCGTCGCAACTGCGGTATAAGGAATGGATAAATCTTCAATTTGAATGTCATCCAGCATATCTGCAAGTACGGAAAAAACCTTATCACCTCGAATCGCGCCATTACTAATGAAGCTAAAATCCACCAATCGTAATAAATCAATATAACTCAAGGATTTGGCCCAATCATGAAAAGCATCCAGTTTATTGGCACAATAGAAACCACCAATAACCGCACCCATTGAGCAACCCGAGACCGAAATAATTTCATAACCGCGGGCTTCTATCTCGGCGATAACGCCAATATGAGCCATTCCACGTGCGCCACCACTGCCTAATACTAGGGCGACCGTTTCAGCCATGATATTTATCTCCTAAGTTAACTACTCGAACTAATATGGGTATTTCAATTATGGCGACTTCCATCAATGCTAATGTTGTCTTGGCCATAACATAAAGCGTAACTGTGGCTTTAAATCATCTCCCGGAGGTAAGGTTAAAGCCCCGTGCCCAAAGACTGGGATTTCAAATTCTTCATAAATAGCGGCACGAAGCTGTTGTGCTAATCGTGTCGAGCAGGCGAAGTTGTCAGCCATATTGTTCGCCTGATAACAATGAATTACTAAATACAAGCGACGCTTAATACTCGCATCTAGGTTTTTCAGTGTTTCCAATAAAACTTCTGCTCGCTGCTCATCAATTCGACCATCAAGCACATGTAATCCTGATAACCAGCCTGCCTCTTGCTGCAAAGTCATCATTAACTGCTGACGTTGAACTTCTTCATCTGTCACCGCGTCATCACTACTAATTTCATCAAGATTAAAATACAGCTTCTGCTTACTACGTTGAACAACATACAGAACATAAATACGATTGGGTTTGCCCGGGGTCATCACCGCCACATAGGCTTGATTTGCATCGCGACCATAGAGCTTTGCATTGTTGAATATTTTATTCGCCCAAAAGTTACTGCTTCCGCAATCCAAGCCTGAGCACGAATATAATACCTGAGCCCCTTGCCATTGATTCATAAAGTGATCAACGACCTGAGAAAGTTCATGATTGACCGATAACTTCCAAAACTGGCGTTTTACATCGCCATTAATTAATCGCTCAACTTCACCAGAAGTAATCGCTTGCTGACGTTTTAACTCAGAAAGTACCAAACGGTACTCACTGTTCTTCGACTGCGTTTCTGAAACCAACTCAGCCCTAGGAAAGTCATCAACATGATTCCCAGCCTGTACATTGCCAACCGCCGCCAAAAAGGCTAAAAAACATGAGAAAATTAGCTTCGAGAACCAAGATTTTGATTTCATATCTTGCTTATGGGAACTCATAACCGATAATTGCATCCAATAAACTCTTTTAAACTATATTATAAATTATTAACGTTATTGAGGTTACCATGGCCGAACCAAAATGCCCAAGTTGTACCGTTGAAGGTATCGAACATTTTAAATCTAAAGAAAGCCTAGAGCGTGCAAAAAATGGCACCCCATGGTTTATTCTAGTCTATTGTGATCAGTGTGGGCATGTTCACCAAACATTGACTAAGCATGTGTTTACCACATCAACCTCATCACCTTTTATTATGCCCAATTTAAAATAAGTAAAGCAGCGACTATTTTCTAATGCTTAGCCCCTACTCGCCTTTTTATAAGCCCCACTGTATCCACTGTCGATTACCCGAACAAGCTTGTATCTGTTCGCAGATCATATCTGTCGAGCTGCCCTTTAATATTGTGATATGCAGTCACAATAAAGAATGGCAACGCAATGACAATACCGCGCAATGGGGAATCATTAGCAGCCCGAATATAAAAAGAATTCGCTGGCAACGTAGAAGTGAGTACATCAAAACCTCAATTCCTTTAGCGCAAATGGCGCAACAAGAGGGGCACTATTTACTCTTCCCTAGTGACGATGCCCAAGATATTCAACAAATGAGTGACGATACCCAGCCGCTGTCCATTAAACAGCTATGGGTGATTGATGGTACCTGGCAAGAAGCGCAAAAAATGCTGAGACAAAGCCCTTGGTTAAAGGCAATGATGAAAGTAAAAATTTCAACGGAACAAAACCAGCCAATCAGCAGCCAGTTTCAGCTACGACGGAATCAACAAGGCCTATCAACATTAGAAGCCATAAGCTGTGCAATTGCGGTGAAATCCCCCGCAGCAGCACAATCCTTAATGGACAACTTCCATCTCTGCCAAGATGCCCTTCTTAATCTAAAAAAGTAAATGAGCTTAAACAAAGATCAACCATATCTATCTGCTTTTGATGGCTGGTTGACTCGATAAGCCCCTGCTATGATGTGGGCGTTTTCTTTTGTTTATTATTTGAGTACAAACATGCTTGGTATTTTTTCAACCTATTCTCGTCGCCTACTTATACTCGCCCAGGTCATATTGATTGCCAGTACCCTATCCGGCTGTCAAATGAACCCGCTAAAAACGGCAGAGGTCATACCAAAAGTTCAATTTAGCCCAGAGCAAAAAAGCTTAGTTCAACAGCAAGCAAAGGCCATTTATCAGCAATATTACCAATATCAACTCGATACCAGCCCGGTATTACGCAGCACCCTAGCGATTCCGGGTCAATTTGAATGGGATGATATCTCGGTGCTAGCTGAACAAGAATACATAGAAAAAATGCAGGAATTTCGTCAGCAGTTAATCGAATTAGAACAAGATGCCCTAAGCCCTGAAAGCCGTCTTTCTTACGAACTCTTGCTGCAACATATTGAGCAAATACTTATTTTCACGCCCTTTGAGCACCATGGTTATGCGCTCAGCCAAATGGGTGGCTGGCATACTCGCATTCCCAACATATTAATTAACTACCAAAATATCGATAACATTCAAAATGCTCATGATTATATTGAGCGTATCAAGGGTGTCCGCCATTTATTCCGTGAGTTAATAAATCGCTTAGAACAAGCGGAAGAGGCTGGCATTATCAGCCCTCAGTTTGTTTACCCTTACGTTATCGCAGCAGCGCAAAATGTAATTAAAGGCGCGCCTTTTAATGATCAAGGCACCAGCCCAATCTGGGATGATTTTAATAAAAAGATTAAAAAATTAGCGCTATTTGAAGACAGCAACAAGGTACTACTGAAAAAAGCCAAAAGAGCCATGAAGAGATCCCTACTACCGGCTTATAAAGAATTAATAACCTACCTTAAACAGCAGCAAAAACGCGCCCCAGTCCATCAAACGGCCAGTGATTTACCTAACGGTAAAGAGTATTACCAATTATTACTGCAAAGTCATACCACGACAAACTTAAGTGCGGAGCAAATTCATCAACTGGGCCTACAAGAAGTTAAGCGCATTCAAGATAAAATCCGTAAGCTAATAAAACCACTCGGTTACCCTGAAGCGGATAATGAAAGTGTCGACTTAGCGACGATCGATTTAAAGACCTTTTTTAGCTGGATGGAAGAAAGCGCTGAACGTTTCGAACAAGATACTCAAGGAGAACTCGATTTTATCGCCTACCAAAGAGATAAAGTGGCGGCGATGTCGATGCGCCTGCATAAAAGTTTTTCCACCCTACCCAAAACCCCCATCGTCGTTCGCCCCGTGGCAAAATATCGCCAACAGAGTGCACCGATCGCATTTTATGAGCAGCCGCCCCTTGATGCTTCGCGCCCGGGGTTTTATTACGTAAACCCCTCTCGTCAACATGACCTACCTAAGTATCGACTGGCGGCACTTGCCTACCACGAAGCTTTGCCAGGACATCATATGCAAATTGCACTGGCTCGTGAAAACCAAGGACTTGCTCACTTCCGCCGCTTATTAAGCTTTACTGCATTCAGCGAAGGCTGGGGCTTATACGCGGAAAAATTGGCGGATGAAATGGGTGGCTATACGTCAAATGAAGAACGCTATGGTCAATTGATTATGGAGTTATGGCGCGCGGTTCGCCTAGTCATCGATACAGGGCTGCATGCAAAAGACTGGAGTAAGGACCAAGCTTTAGATTATCGCTTAGCCAATACGCCTTTCTCAGAGCAAGATTCGATTCACGCGATTGAACGCTACTTAGTTATGCCAGGGCAAGCAACCAGTTACAAGATTGGAGCAATGGAAATTGAACGTTTAAGAAAGAAAGCGACGAAAGCACTCGGAAAAGAGTTTTCTTTAGCTCAGTTTCACCAGGTTATACTAGGACAAGGTGCTCTACCTTTAGACTTGCTAGAGCAGCAGGTTGATAGCTGGATCAAAGATAGTAATCAATAGATATAACAATGGCCTGATCAATTAATTGATCAGGCCATTTAGATTAGCCTTCACACAAGGTGAATTTTACTTCGCGTAATACCGGGGTAATGTTTGCAATAATCACCGACACATTTTGCTCCAGACGATAGGTTGTTTCACCCTTGGTATGTGTCATGGTCTTAGTATCAAACTTCCATTCTTTGTTACGACGAACGTCAACCTGACCTTCAATGCCATTATCATCCAGGCGAACGGTAAAACCACCACTATTAACCTGAACAATTTGGCCCTGTCGCTCTTTTCCTGCGTCCGCTTTTTCTTGACGTTGAAGCCACTCAGCTTTCAACCATTGATCAGACTGCCAAGCCGCCATACGGCTATTATTCTGACCTTGGCCTACCTGCTCAAGTACTTCGTCGCTGATTTTAGCCAGTGGGGCGTCGGCTAAATAAGCTTTCACCAAGCGATGCACTAACAAATCATTATATTTACGAATAGGCGAGGTAAAGGTTGTATAGGCTGCTAAGCCCATACCCACATGAGGCTTCACCTCAATACCGTATTTACTACGCTCAAGCTGTCGAGCAAGAATCGCCTGCAGCGGTAACTCGTACTTTGCATTATCCGCTTCAGGGTTTCCTGCGGCTATTAACTGCTGAATTTCTATAAAGCCTTCAAGAGTCGCTACTTTTTCAGGGTTCGCGACGTTAAGCTGCTCTTTAATTAGCGCTCGCGCTTCCCCTTGGCGCTCTGAACGAATACCCGCATGCTGAATAAACAAACCATGTTCTTTTTCAGCTAAAAAGTTGGCAATACTACGGTTAACAACCACCATGCATTCCTCAACTAACTTATGAGCCGGATTACGCTCAGTCGCGGAAATATGATCAACCTTGCCCTGATCATTTAAACTGACTTTAAACTCTGTGCGATCATCCAAGACTAAGTTGTGTTTACGACGATACGCATTTAATGCCAATGAACAGTCACTTAACTGCGTTAAAATAGGCTTAATCGGTTCGGCTAACTGCTCAACAAACTCATTATCCAACTCTCCAGCTAAGAAAGCCGCCACCTGAACATAGCTCAACTTTGCTTTAGACTCGATCAGAGCATTTTCAATACGGACATCCGTCACTTCGCCCACTTCTGAGATCGCTAAATGACAAACCATCGCGGGTCGTTTTTGATTGGGTAATAAAGAGAATGCGCCTTCTGATAACGAGCTTGGCAGCATAGGAATCATATTATCGACAAAGTAGCTTGAAGTGCCACGACGTAGAGATTCTTTATCCAGCTCTGAACCGGGCTTAATTACACAGCTAGGATCCGCAATGGCTACTTGTAATTGCCAGCCCGCCGCAGTTTTTTCACAATAGAGAGCATCGTCTAAGTCACGACTCATGGCCGAATCGATAGTAAGCCAATTTACAGCAGTTAAGTCCGATCGCTTATCCACTGCAATGGCTTCATCCATCACAGAGAGCAAAGCCTGAGCTTCATTTTGACAATCTTCAGAAAAGTCTCCGGCAAGATTCCACTTGCGAATCATCATCGTACTTTCAATTTGACGATCACTGGTTTGACCAATGACCTCTAAAACCGATGCTTGCACTTTTCCATGAGGATAAGGGTGCTGAGATATTTTACAGGAAACTAGGTCTCCATCTTTTGCCCCATTACGCTGAGCAGGAGGTACAAAAACCCAGCGATTAAACGTTGGGTGATCAGGGGAGATAAAATGCCCCTTGCCTTTAACGATATACTGACCCACGAACTCATCTTGTGCGCTAGAGATTAAGCGCTCAATAATTGCCTGAGATTTACCCTCTTTTGTCTCTTCAACCTTAAACGCAATGATATCGCCGGCGAGTACCTTATCCATTTCATCGGGATTAAGGAAAAACTGCTGATTATCGTCTGTATTCACAAAACCATAACGGCCACCAGTAGCGCGAACTTTGCCTTCATGACGAGGAATACTTTGGTGAATGTCTTGCTTTAAAGACTTAAGTTGAGACAGCGCATCGAGGTTTAACATTAAAACTTCTTCTACTTACAAGATGAAAAATGGAAGTGTAATGGCTTAGGACAGACTAAGCCAGAAATTCACAGGAGATAAGCATTAAAATTTTAAACTCGCCCCTATTCGCCAATAGCGATCTTGACCGGGTGTACCCTTAAGAACAGCAATCGTTGCATCATTAGCTCTAATTCGGCGATTACGTAGCTGACCAAATTCAGCCCCTAACCATAGTGATTCGCGCCAATGAAAATCGACACCAAGGCCCAGCTGCCAACTACTGTACTGCAAGCTTACCTCTTCCGTTGTCGTATCTGTTTTAATATCCTCTTTCCACACACCACCCGCCGGCTTAATGACAAAATAACTTTGCAGCCCTCTGGATAAAGTATGCTTAACATTCACCTCAGGAAAACCTAACGCTACCCAAGTTCTCTTGGAAGCCTGCCAGCCCAAGCCCAATACCGGACGTACGTCATAATCCCCGAAGGAACGATCAACGGTGAGGCCATATTGCCAATAGCGACCACTTGCCCATAAGGTCCGACCAATAATCGAGCCATTAAGGCCAATATGATCCGCGCCAATATTTCCGCCATCCGTCATTAGTCCCGGCTCAAACTCCAATATAAACTGATGATTGGCTCCTCTATTTTGCTGGTACGCTATCGGCATCGACAACCAGATATATTCACTTTGCGCAGCCGTGGTGCCGCGCCAATCAAATTCCGTAATATCCGCATGAAAGTAGGATTTAAACGACTCATTTCGACGCTTCTGTTGCTCTAATGGCAAGGTAACCGCTGTTTGACTGCTGGCAAATTTGGCTCCAGGACCAGAATCTAATGAACCCAGACTCTCACCACTGAAACTGATACCCGCTTCTTGTCCGACTAGCGTCGCACCATAGCTACTCATCGATAATGATAGTGCTAAGAGCACGTTAGCTAGGGTTATTTTGCTCATTCTGACTTTCATCTTGCTGTTCATTCTGATGCTCATTAAAGGTTTCTTGCACACTGGCATAACTCGCCAAAGCGCCGGTCTGTAGCTCATTCTTTCGCACCGTATCCAGCGCTTCAAAGACCTTCAAGACTTGCTCAAAGCTATTTACTAGATCGGCCGGTGCCTGGGTTTCCTTTAATATTTCAGTGTAGCCGCTAACAAACTCATAGGCTTCGCTTTCTTTTCGACGGGATGTCGCCGTACTCGCTTCATCCATACTCTGTAAAGCATCCACCGCCAACATCAGGCTTTTAGCCCCTTCACTATCCCCATCAATAGCTTCATTCATGATGAAATCATTAAGGAAGTTAACCGATTGTGCTATTTGTGACGTGGCCTCATCCGCTTTTACACCGCCAAGTGAACGATATTCAGATTCATTAATAAAACCATCTTGAAATAAACGCTCGGTTAGCGCGGGGATATCACTGGACTTTACTGTGCCGGAGAAATACTCAGCGGAAATCATGCCGAGCTTGGCACCTTTATAGGATAAAGAAACACTGTCCGCTGAACTGGCATGAGGCAATGAGTCGACAATACGCTGCTGGCTTGTGACACCAGCCTCACCAGATGGCTTACCATTGAGCATATTGAGCAAGCCTTGATATGACTGGGCTTGATTATTAATATCCATTTCTTCGTCCTACTGAGTACATATGTTCAGTACTCAGCAAAATACAGACCAAGAAAATTAATTAACTAAATATCAACAACTTACGGAGAGAAAATAAAAAATTGACGGTTTTTAATAAAGTGAGAACATCAAGATAACGGTATAATCGTCATTATCCTGTCATTTTTATCAAGGCGGCATTGTGAGCGGCAATTACTTGCCCCTATGCCACGCTTCAAACTCAATCGTCAACTTCCGCTTTATCAAAGCGTTCATCCATAACCGCTTTTAACGGATCTCCCGCTTTCTTACTTTGCTTGGTTAAATGCTTACGAATTCGATGCATGGCGAAATAAACCGCTCCAAGAACCAAAGGCATCGCAATACCCGTCGCTATTTCTTTATTAACTGGTAGGCCAAAGGCTTTAGAGGCGTCAAAGGCATAACCCATCAGTGATAAGATATAATAACCAATCGCGACAACCGATAAACCTTCTACCGTTTGCTGTAAGCGTAACTGCAAATGTCCACGGCGATTCATTGACGTTAACAGGGTTTGATTCTGTGCTTCAATCGATAATTCAACCCGAGTGCGCAATAAACTGGTCGTACGGTGAATACGACGAGAAAGATCTTCCAAGCGATCACGTACCGACTGACAGGTTTTAATACCAGGACTCAGACGGCGATCTAAGAACTCTTGCAACGACTGCACACCGTCCATATGAGACTCATGCAATTGATGAAGACGATCTCCGACCAAGTCATAATAAGCGTTGGTCGCAGAAAATCGGAAATTAGTATCAGAGCGGTGTTGCTCAATTTTTGCCGCTAATTGCGACAGTTCAGATAATAATGAACGCTCATCATCTTCACTTTTAATATCCGCAATACGCTGATTCAATACCGCGAGATCATTCTCAATTTGAGTGATCGCCGGATTCATCTGGCGAGCAACGGGCAAGCCTAATAAAGACATCAAGCGATAGGTTTCAATTTCTATCAAGCGCTGAACTAAGCGCCCTTTTTGATAAGGGTTAAGCTTATTCCCATGAGCCACCATACGCCCAAAGCCATCACTATGAAGCTTAAAGGCCGTCCAAGCGGCGCCACGATCAAAAGCGACCTTCGCGCCATTCCAACGCTGGCCTTCAAACCATTTATGCAATTCTTCATCGCTAGGTTCATGCTCAATCAGCGCCATATGCAAGGCAACGACAACATTACCAGGAATTGTCGCCAGCCAATCTTTAGGAATAAAAGATAAAGCATCGGCCGAAAACGGTTCAACTTTCGGACAAATAAAGGTGAAGTTAGCGAACTCTAAATGGCGCTCCCAGCGTAATTCAAAGCCACCAAAATCTAAGTATAAACAAGAAGAATCTGCTGCGGGTGGCGGCATACTAAAGCGTTTACAAAGGTCAACCACATGTTCGTATACTGCTTGTTTAGCATCACCAAACATCACCGTAAAATGGGTAATCTGGCAGGCACCATCAATAATAGGTGAAGGCCTGTTATGCAGTTCTTCATAAAGCGAAGAACGCCATGGGTGAACTTGTAGCGTAACCACAGGGGCTGAAATGTCGGGAGCAGAATCGATCGCTCCACTATCAGCAGGTGTATCGGTTGCTTTTGCTTGCAGCGATTCTGAAGTCGACTGCTGTCCTGGGATTAACGTAGTCATTCACGACCTTTCCTTACAGTGGGAGGAGCATTTTACACACTTGATGATGAAATGTTGAATTTTTGCCCCAATAGTGTGCTCTTTTTGATTTGAATCATCCTTATTCTGTTTATTCTAAGCATAAAAAAACCCAGCATAGGCTGGGTTTTTTTATTTCTAATCCAACAAAGGAAAAGAAAGATACCGTACTTTAAAAATTCAATCTTAATTAAAAGAATGATTAATTAAAGAGGTGTAACGTTCTCAGCTTGAGGACCTTTCTGGCCATCAACAACTTCGAAAGTTACCGCTTGGCCTTCAGTCAAAGATAGACGACCAGAACCATTGATAGCACGGAAATGTACAAATACATCTGCGCCGCCATCTTCTTGAGAAATAAAGCCATAGCCTTTCTCGTCGTTAAACCATTTTACAGTACCGTTTTTTGTTTGCTCAGACATAAGTCTCTCGTTCTTTATTTGCGCCCCAAACATTGGGGGTATCTATTCTTTTGCTGAAAAGGCCATTCGCATAACCTAATCAACATCCTATCGTTTCTTCCATGAAATAATTTTCAGGATTTAACGCTCTTATCATACCCACGCTAATTATTAAGCGCTAGCCTTGATCAACATGGATAATAAAGTTTCATAAAATGGCAACAATTGTCCATTGCCACTATTTGAGAACTCAAGCTATACAGCTTAGGCGAACTCTTCCATAAAATCGAGTCCCGCCTGATGACGAATCGATTTTCTGTGGTTAGCCCATAACTCTTTAATTCTCTCTTGATTACATTCTTGGCGATCAACTAAAACTTTAGTTTGCAACTCACCTTTTTTCGCACCGCCTGCCAATGGAACTTTACTGAAGACAAACTGGTTTGAAATCAAGTCCATAAAAGGACCCGCTTTACTGGTTGGCATAATAAACGATAGCTGCAACCCTAGTGCTTCGGTTAGGTAGTTAATCACTTCTTTGGAACGGGTCTCATCCATTTTAGAGAAGGCTTCATCTACTAATACCGTGCGTAAATGGGTATCCCCTTCATTAAAACGGAAGGCCGAAGTAATCGCCGCGCTGCGAATAATATAAGCCGGGGTTTCTAACTGACCACCAGAACCTGTGCCATATTGGCTCAAGGCAATCGGATCTTTATTTAACGGTTGTTTATAAATTTCATAGGCACGGTAATTACGATAATCGGAAATACGCTCCAACTCACGCATCGCTTTCACTTCGTCTTCATCCAATAGCATGGCCATTAGCTGATCGCGAACACGCTGAGAGTTCTTACTCAAGCCGGCATCAAATAATGTCGCACCATCACCTAAACTCGGTGATTTAATCACCTCATCAAAGAATTGGAAATACTCTTTATATTCCGGTACCCACTCCCAATCGAACCAATAACATTCTTGGTCAGCACCAAATTTATGATGCGCCAACTCCTTATTAAGGTCTTCTAAAACACGCTTACCATCGTTAATCGATTGGTAAATGGAATGGCATAAATTCGTCACAAACGCGTTATTAAAACTTTCTTTTAACCCGGTTAACTTATCTTGCTTTTCAACCAAGATATTATTTCGTAAACGGTTATGCACACGATCGACTTCTCGCTGCAAAGCACACACGTCTTTAAAGAAAGGAACGCCATGCTCTTCACGATAATTCGGATCATAAACAATTGCATCAATGGTCTGACAGGTTTGGTTATGGTCGGCAATATTGCGCTCAATTTCATGAACTTTAGAATTCATTTCGCTATAGACCGACTTGCGATGATTCTCAATTGAATCCGCCGGGCTATTCGCCGCCTCATCATCCGCCTCTTTTAAGCGGGCTTCGGCATCAAATTCAGGCCAAACACTGACGATCTTGCGTAAGTTATCTTCTTTACCATCAGAAATATAAGAGGTCTCTTCCTGCTGATCACTTAACTTTTTACACAAACGTTCACTGTCTTTTAATTGCTGCTCAATTCGTCCCGTCGTACCATCTAATAACTGAATTTGCTGATCTAATTCATCGCCTTTTGTCTTTAATACTGCAAACTCTTCTTCTAACGCAGAGAAGTCTGACAAATCGACTTTTGATAAAGATGCTTCTGCTTGTTGAATCTGGTAATGGGTTTCTAAAATATCTTTGATCGAATTAGCAAAAACTACATGTCTTAAGCTGTTTACCGCCAGCAAAATATCCTGCACTTGCTTGGCACTGATTTGCGCTTCATTCGCTTGATCTATCAAACTGCCTAGCTCAGATTGCTTAGCTGCCAACGCGCGCTCACGCGCACCTTGACCAAACACAAGCTCGGCATCATTTAAATCACAGCGATAGATCGAGTAAGCACCGCTACCCAAGCCTTCTTTGGTCACACCACGGCGAGTTTGACGCAGCGCCGTTACATCGCGTACTTGTTCAACAGAACCATAGCTGGCTTGTAAATAATGACGCGCAGTAGCATGTTCAAACGACATAAGATTCATAATCGAGTTATCAGATAACTTCATGCGATCACAATCTTTCTTTGCTTTACTGCCCTGCACAACTCGAGCTCGGCTGCCCCCTTGAATCGAACGTACAATACGCGCGGCTTCCGCCTCGTATTCTGATTCAACAATGATGCTAAAACGGGCACCACCGATATAACCTTCAATGGCGTTTTGCCAATCAGAGTCGGTAATTTCGACGTAATCTGCTAATACGCAAGGTTCCGCTTGCGGACATTCACGACGAATGGTTTCCAGGGCAATACGAACAAAATGCGGATAGTTAAGCTCTCGCGCTTCTAAACTATCAATATCATTTTGTTTTTGACTAATCTGGCGCTGAACCTGTTGAACTTTTTGCTCACGGCGATCCACCAGCTTAGCTAACTGATCTCGCAATGGAATGCCTGAACTTTCAAGTTCACCACTGAACCAACGCTCACGCCACTGATTCATTAATTGCTGATTTTGCTGTGCGGTTTCTAAATGCGCTTCTAATGGACTTAAGTCAACCCAGTCCTTACCTAGTAAGGTTGGGAAATCGACAGCACCTTCACTGGCAATAGCAGCCACGTTTTTCGCCATATCAATGAGCTTACGCTGGCCTAAGCTCGGTAAATCAATGGAGATGGTCGACTTTTGTAACGACTTATAAAGTGATTCCGTCGCCTGCAGCGAGAATTGTGACGCTTTATCTTGCTCTAATAACAGCATCGCTTGCTGCTGCAATTGCTGCTTACCCGATTCAACTTTTTGTTCAAACTGATCTTTATCTTGTAGCGCATCAATTCCCAAGCGCTGGGCTTCCATAGCAATCAGCTGCTCGCGTAGCTGACTACGTCGATCCTGAGACTGCTCACGCTCTTGTTCCGCCGATGATAAATCATCGCGTAAATGTTGCTGCTTTTCTTTAGCTTTTAAATAAACTTGCTGATCACTCAAATAACGGCTTTTGGCCGCAGTATATTCAAGTACATTATAATCAATCCACTGATCGATATACGTTTTCGCCGTAAGCTTAGTTGAGCTTAAAACATCAATGGTTTCTTGTAATCGCTTGGCATCAGACTCCATTGAATAAATTGTTTTCATCAAGTCTGATACTGAACGAATCGCATCACCCAAATCTTTCTTTTCTAGAATCTCATTGGCAACAAAACCATTAATACTCTTGACTGGTTTATAAGCCATAAAACGAGAAAAGGTGCGCGCGGCATTCATCGCTTCACGTTCTGAGACCGCATCGTGACGACCGCGTAATGCGCCGTATAAACGTCGCAGGTATTGCTTTTTAGTATCGTATTTCTCGATATTATTGGCGTCCATACGACTTTTAAAATGATTATTAATTTTATCTAAACCAATAACCTGACGCTTGCCTTCAAGGTCTTCTTGCAGAAAATCTGATAACGTTAATTGTTCACCCGCGACAATATAAAATTGTAAATCATTCTGGCGCGCAGTTGTTTGAGTGCCGGATTTTTCAATCGATGCACTAATTCCTAAGACAGCCGTAAAGGCTTCACCGCTCTCACCTTCGGTCGGGTGAAAGATCGCCGCAAGGTAACCTACAGCGCCATTAGGGCGAGCATAGCTACCATCGTCACAACCTAAAACATACGATGCTAACGTACGTACATTTTTACCACGGCCACGTTGAGTCGCTTCATCTTGCCCAGGGTTATAATGGAATAAGGTATCGTGCGCCGCAGTCATAACGGTTTGAATCGCATCAGCAGCGGTTGTTTTACCTGAACCGTTACCACCGGATAACAAGTTAATCGGTCCAAAATCGAATTCTAAGGCGGGAATATTACCCCAGTTTACATATACAAATTTCTTTAAAAACACAGGCTATTCCTTATTCGCCAAACAAGCTGGTTGTTACGGTTTCGCTTTCAACAACTTCGTTGTCAACAGCCTTATCGTCAACTGCTTCAACTGTTTGTTCTTCTAATTCTTGTTCTTCTAATTCTTTTTCTTCAGTTTCATCAGCTAAAGATTCCGCAGCATCTTCAGCCTCGGTTTCTGCTGATGAGGGTTCTACAGCCGCGCCTTCAACATCAGCATCGACGAGTTCAACATCTTCATTTTCAATTAAATCTGCTAATACCTGCTCACTCACATAGCTCATGATCATAGGGCGAATACGCATCCACATATCACCATCATCTAAGCGATCTTCGTTAGCAATTTGAATCAAGCGTAGTTGCTTTAAACGACGGAATAGTTGTTTACGTTCCGTCATGTTTTCAGGCAGGGTGCGCTTCAATAAATTTTTAATCGCAATACTCAATGATTCTAACGAGACCATAACGCAGCCTTGCTCATCAACCTGACCTTCACGTAAAGCTTTATCGTACTGAGCGCGAAGCACCAGGATTAACGCGACTTCATTTTGGTTTAAACGCATGCGTAAACCTGGGCTTTGAATTGCATTCTGTTCATCTTGCACCCCAGGAATTTGTGCACCTGGTGGATATAAGCGAATAAACTGAAAGCGCTTATCGTGCTGAACTCGTACGCCTATCAACTCTAAATAATCGGCGACGATTTCTTCTAGTCGTAAATAGCGATCATACAGTTGTTGCTCAATTTGACTCTCATCTCGGCAGATTACGCCGTAATCTAACAATCGAATTAATAACTCAGACAACTCGCGCGTATCTAAACCTTGTTTTTCTAATTTCTGCTCAATAAATTGCAGCATTATTCTTCTCTCTATTATTGAGCGCCAGCTTGTTTACGAGGGCTGCTATTAATGAGTTCCACGGTAAAGTGGTCTTTCTTACTAAAATACTTATCTTCATCAGTTTGCTTACCCGCGTCAGCATCAATGTCGCTGCGCGCTTCGTATTTCATCACAAACTCAAAATCCGAAGACAAACTACTGGTCGATGCTAGGCCAATTGCGTTGGCAACCGCCAAGAAATCTTTGGCATTATCAATGGGTAAATCTCTGGTGGAAACCACATCACCGGCTAATAGATGCTGCTGCATATACTGGCGCAAAGAATTGTTATTGATAAAGAAAGCTTGGTCTAATACCTGCTGTACATAAATGTCTTTACGAGCATCCATATCGAACGCTTCAGTACCTTCATCTAAATCCGCTTCGATCATACGACGCTTACGCGGCGCGGCAAGTCGAACCTGGGCTGGGTCGACCAAAGCGACTTCGGGTACGCTCATCAATTGACCAGCAGCTGTCAGTTGAGCATTTTGATCTTCTGGTGCAAGAGCCGCTAAACGCTTACAAACGCTCAATACATCATTATGTTGTTGCGACGCTAAATAACTCATTTGGCGAATAATGATATCCGCGCGCTTAGTAAAGCCCTGCAACGCTTTACGTAATGCTGGTAACATGACATCACTGGCGTTACGTATACGCTGATCAATCCCATCTAGGATGGTCCATAAAACCGACGTTCCTGGCTGGGCAAGCTCAGGCATAAGTTCGCGTAAACGCGCTTCTGATTGCGCTTTAAAGGCTTTATTTCTATTACGAACCTGCTCGAGTAATTCACTGATACGATCACGGTGTTTTTCAACGTTATCCGCTGATAAACGTACGGCTAAATCTGGTTGAAAGCGCTTTTCCATAAAGTCGAAAAACTCTTCACTCGCACGTTGAACTAATAATTGAGAATCCATTTCACGTACAAGATCACGCTTACGCTCTTCTAGCTCAGAGATTACATCGGTGAAATCACTAATAATACGCTCTGAGTATTCGTAAGCATCGAGCAGGTCATAAACCTCCCCACGCTCTAAGAAGGCCTCTAAAGAATTTCGGGTATTACGGGTATTACGGTGACGAGTACGAGCTGAAGTTCGACTTTCTGAAATAAAAGGGTCAACGAACTGGCGGCCATAGCGACTGAATGCAAAGGTGCTCTGCAGCGTTGCTTCGTCGACTTGTTTTTCCATCCAGCCAAATTCTAATAACTGATTCAGTACCCAGCCGGCCTGCTCACGGCTATTACGAAAACGGCTTTCTTTAGTACTGTCTTTGCCTGATGATTTCAATAATTCATCGGCTTCATCACCATCGGCTAATATCGGGGCGCGGACCAACGCTTCTTGAAAAATTTCAATCACAACATCCCGCTGCAACGCTTGGCCATAGTCGGCACTGCTACTGCTATAAAGACGTTGATAGAGTTCTTTCAAGCACTCCACTACTTGAGCACGATACTTACTCGTTAAAGGGCGAAAGAACTGCCCTCGTTCCTGATCAAAAAACATACAAATATTAATGCCAGCTAAATTCGAACCACCTAGATTAATCAAAGCTGAGGCTCAAGGCTAGTATTGCTTGCCGAGGATTGAATATTTGTCATGTTGTATTGTTCTACGAGGGCTTTTCCACCATAGAGCGATAACGGCAATGCTGTTATACTGCGCGTTTTTCGTACAATAGATATTTGCAGGGATTCGCATGCTTGGTCGTATTTTAGCGCTTTGGTTAGTATTTCTAGCATTAGGTTCAGCAAACCTTAATGCAGAGATCTTTAACCTTCAGCAAGCAGGCTCCCACGAGCTCAGCCAGCACATAGAATACTTACCCGACTCCCCGCAAACCCCATCATTAATGGAAGTCAGTCGTATAAAAGACTGGCACAGGTCTGAAAGTGATAATATTAATTTAGGTTTTAGTCCAACACCTTACTGGTTTAAGGCGACCATCAATCAGCAACTGATCGATCTAAACTGGTTTATTCGAATCTCTTACCCACCATTAGATCTTATTAACCTATATGTCTGCCAGAATGAAATTGTCGAAAACATAGAGAGTGACTGTGTACTTATTCGTACAGGGGATCATCTCCCCTTCCTACAGAGAGAAAGATTCAATCCGAACTATGTTATCCCCGTCGACCTATCCGCAGGTACAAACTACCTCTATATCAAAGTCGCGACTGAAGGTTCCTATCAGCTGCCTATTTCACTACTCGATAGCCAAAGCCTTAATGATTACCTAGCGATCAACGACTTCTTTCGTGGAGCTTACTTATCTCTAATGCTAGTAATGATGCTCTACAATCTCTTCATCTTCTTCATGATTCGCTCACCCACCTACTTACTCTACAGTGGCTTTGTATTTACCTTTGCACTCTTTCATATGGCTTATGAAGGCTCGGGATTCCAGCTTTTATGGCCTCAATGGCCTGAATTTAATCAGTTCGCAATGCCCATTGCTTTTGCTTTGAATCAAATATTTACCGTATTGTTTATCGTAAAATTTTTGAATATTAAAAGAACCAGTCGACGTATTTACTATTATTTCAACCTGTTATTAGCGCTAGCTACCGCAACGCTCATTCTTGTGCCGGTTATTCCCTATAAATTATTTATTCCGATTCAGAATTTACTCAGCATTACCATTACCGGCAGCGCCTTTTATCTTGGCTTACGTTATTGGCGCTTAGGGCAATCTTCTGCTCGATTATTTACCATTGCGTGGGCCGTATTGATTACCGGTATCGTCACAGCCAATCTTAGAACTCTTGGCATTCTACCCAGCAACTTCTTTACCCAATATGGCTATCAAATAGGCTCTTTCGTAGAAATTCTTTTATTATCCCTTGCACTAGGGGAGCGAATTCAGCGCTTACAAGCCGAGCGTATGTCAGCCAAACAAGCACTCTTGCACGAAAAACAAGAAAGAATGACCGCACTGCATCAATTGATTCTCGGGGTTTCCCATGAAATGAATACGCCGATTGGTAATATCGGCTTATCTAATTCATTTTTAACCGATATTAACCAAGACTTAAAGCGCAGCGATTTAACCCAGCTCTCCAAATCCGACCTGGTAAATTATATAGAGCAACAGGGAGAAGCGATTAATATGATCGAGGTTTCTTCACAAAAGCTGAATAGTCTCACTCATGTATTTAGAAATATCTCGATAAAGAAAAAAGAGCACCCTGAAGCCGAATTTGATCTGGTTGCGTTAATACAGGACAGAGCACTTACCTTTAAAGAACAAATAGATTTTAGCCTTAATTTGCCTTCTCATTTGATTATTAACTCCCACCCAAGTGCATTCATAATGGTGATCAATCAACTATTCGACAATGTCATCAGCCATGGAAATAAAACCTCTGCTGCCGATCATCCAAGGGTAGAAATAGATCTAGCCCATAATAGTGAAAATCTTATTCTTACTATTTCTGATAATGGCGAGGGGCTGTCTGAAGAAGAGAGGTCGCAGCTATTCTTGCCATTTTTTACCAAAGCCCGTGGCAGTGGCAAAAAAATGGGTTTAGGCATGTATCAAGTGAAGAATATTATTACCGACTTATTAAATGGCAGCATTGAGCCAGCCAAGGCTGAACTGGGTGGATTGCTAGTTAAAATCGTTCTACCGCTAAATGATGCTAGCGACATTTAACCTGACGAATTTCTCGCTTCTGCTCATAATTAGCTAACGCTTTTCGCATGTTAGTTAAACTTTGACGCTGGGTGCGTTGACGAAATGCTCTATCTTCTTTTTGACGGGCGATTGAACAGGCTTTCTTACGCTTATCTGCCGCGGCCAATAACTTCTTCTGCTTCTTTTGTTTTTTCTTACGTACTGAAAGAGACTTAGTACGCTCACTTTCGCGCTTAAGGCGATCCTTCTTTAAGCGTTTAGCTATATTTTCAAGCTTATTACTATTCTGACGAGAAGATACTTTCACGCTTTTTTGATAACCCGCTGAGCGATAATTAGCCACAGAGCTATCAGAATAATGACTTCGCCCTTTTGAATCGATTCGCTTGTAGATCTCTGCAGATGCAACATTAACCTGGCCAAACAGAATTATCACCCAGATAGTAAATGCAATTTTCATCGTTATCCCTCGCACAAAACTCAATACTGATACAAGCATAGCCGACGAATCAAAATTGCCCCTCGTGCTTTCTCCTGATTTCAATCAACCACTAACTCGATTACACTAATGCTATCGTTAACTGATTAAATTATTATTACAAAAGGATTTGTAGGAATGCTGTCAAAATATGCTGATTGGATTGCGATCATTACCGTCATTACTCTATCACCGTTCGCGTTTGCTACCGCTGATCGACTGCTCGCACTTTAAGTACACGAACTATATTACGACAATTCCATTTATTCAGGTCAAATTGCAAGGAAGCAAAATGCCATTCGCCATTCAAATAACCACCATCGTTAATCAATTCAAAGTTGATTCATATTTAGTAGAAGCGACGGATAAAGAGATCATCACTAGCCCAAAACTCATTAAAGCGGCTATTTTCTGGCGGGAAGTTGACTGCAAGCCTCACATTAAGGCGTTTCGAACAATCTCAGATCAAGGGGTTGCTCGTGCGGTTGAGGTTACATCGGCAACGGAAACGGATCTCGGCCGAGTATCTTCCTCTTTACTGGTATAAGTCTATTCGCTAAAAAACATGGCAAGCTGATTTTGCATCGCTTCATTTAAGTGGCAGGTAACAAACTTGCCATTTTTTTCCACGGTTACTAAACCGGCATCAACCAGTTCCTTTACATGATGTGAAATAGTCGGTGCCCCTACACTTAACTTACCGATCAAGTCCGCAATACCACAACCCGCTTCCGGCGCCGCTATTCCTGAATGACGATGTGCAAGCACCTCTAAATAAATTTGTAAGCGATTAGGGTTTGAAAGCGCTTTAAATGCACGACTCATGCTTTTCACATCGACTTCAGCACTGGAAATTCCCACAACAACACACCTATCAAAAATTCTTATGCCTAGTGTAACCACATTTTCCTATTATTAATAGTTTGACAACTATCGAACTGTGTTTTAGAGTCTTCATTTCGATAGATATCAAATTATAGAACCATCACATTATGCCAATGACCGCATAATAATTAAAATAAAAGGAACTCCAGATGAATCGTCTAACAGGTAAAACCGCTCTTATCACAGGAGCATCCAGTGGCATTGGCGAAACGATGGCACGTCAATTGGCGGCTTTAAATTGTCCTCTGGTACTGGTTGCTCGAAGAACAGAACGCCTTGAAAGCCTTAAGCTCGAATTGGAACAAAAGCATTCGATCAAGGTGACCACCATTAGCATTGACCTGTCTGTAGCTGGTTCTGCCCAATCCCTTTACGATCAATGTCAGCAACAACAGCTTCAAATCGACATCCTAATTAATAATGCTGGCTTTGCTAAACACGGTTACATGCTGGACATCCCATTAGAAACTCATCAAGAAATGATGCAGTTAATGGTCACAACACTAACCGAGTTGACCTATTTATTTAGTCAAGATATGCGCCAGCGTAAAGAAGGCTATGTTTTATTAGTTTCTTCCCTATTAGGCTTCCTACCAGGCCCTCAATTCGCAACCTACTCCGCGATTAAAGCCTATGCTCTCAACCTTGCAGACTCTCTGGTAAGAGAATTCCAGCAAGATAATGTGCGCATTACCGCATTATGCCCAGGCGGCACAGCGACAGAATTTATGGATGTCTCAGGGCAAAAAATAGACGGCATTCGAAACCTCGCAATCATGAGCAGTGAAAGCGTTTCTCGCGCAGGATTAACGGCCCTCGCGAAAGGAAAAGGCAATGTTGTACCCGGGCTTCTCTATAAACTCTCAGTCTTCGGCTTACGCTTTGTTCCCCGCAACTTACAGGCCGTTTTCGGTGAGCTGGCAACCAAATGAATATATTAATCGTAGGAGCCGGTGCCGTCGGCTTAGTCTATGGCCATCATTTTGCTAACGCAGGTCATAACGTTACTTTTTTAGTCAAAGAAAAGTATCAATCACAGCTTGAGCAAGAAAAAAATGAAGGCTCGGTGCTCTATTATTTAAATACCGATAAAGCACTAAAGAAGCCCATCCGTTTCAAGCAATTTAATGTGATTAGCCAATGGGAACAAGCGGTTGATTTTGATGTTATTGCATTGGCTATTTCATCAACCGCTTTACGCCAATTACCTTTAGACAAGCTAAAACCCTTGCTGAATGAAAAGCGGCATAAAAAGCCTTCAACGAGCTTACTCATGCTTCAACCTAGTGACGAGGATTTTGCTCACCTAGCCAAAACGATTAACCCAGAGCAAATTCTTCAAGGCATGATAACCCTGATCAGCTATCAAACAGATGATATTAATAACGGAATATCCCCTGCTGGTATCGCCTATTACCTGCCCCCCTTACCGATGCCAATTTCGGCGATAGCTGCGACACAACAAGGCCAAGGTTCAAATGCTTCTCGGGACGAAGTCATCCAGTTATTTAAGCAATCAGGTATCAAAGCAAAAGCCGTCAATAGTGCCTTGGATGAATCACGATTAATCTCTGCGTTTTTCATGACGTTTTTATGCGCTCTAGAAGCGGCAAACTGGGAGTTTGATCGCTTAAGAAAATCACCGCAATTATTACGACAGCTCAGTGACGCTCAACAGAAATTATTACCACCGAAATTACCGGCGGCTCATAGTCGAGTAATGTCGGCCTTGCAGAGCCTATTGAAAGTGATGTTAAAACTGATATTAAAGCCTTGGTTCTATAAGGCATTAATTGTAATCTCACCAAAAGCAGTGCCATTACCTTTAGAAGCCTATCTTAAAAAGCATTTCCTTAAAGTTCGCTCTCAAACCTTGCTGTATATGCGAGATTACCAAAAACAATCCCCTTCAAACGCGGTTGCTGAACTGATCGCTTTAATCGATTAATTCATTCCAGCTTGGCTCGATGCCCTCGAGCCGAGCCTCAGCAGTCGGTAATTTAATACGGAAGCGTACACCTGAAATATCTAATAAATTAAAAATCACATTATGAGTTTTATTGCCTCCACGTTTGGCCTGTACATCAAGGGCCCAGCGAGGGGGGATCAAGCCCTGATCCGATAAACTTGGCTCCTGTAGATAGCTCTCAGTCTTTTTATATATCCCCTCTTCACTTGTGAAGCGGCACGTCTCTGCCATTTTATTCGAAGAGATCTCAACAGACTCAATCGCATCAGGGTATGACCAGCGAATACTGCTACTCGCTTCAGAACCACTAATCTCATCCTCATTACTGATACAAGGCTTCTGATCTAATACATCAACATTCACTAACTGAGTTTCAACAACGCCATTCTTAAACCCGATTCGAATAGAATAACTATCCGATTCATTATCGACATTCTCAACCAATAACTGCCCTTCATAACCCTTGATAATTTCATTGACAAAAAATAGCCCCAAGCCCTTACCATGATGTTCCCTGGTTCGCCGTGTTGAATAACCTAATTGAAAGAGTTTCTGTTTATTTTCGGCTAAAACTTGCGGCCCACGGTTATAAACTTGAAATTCAATACACGCTTCCTCTTCAGAGCTCACAAGTAAGATACGATCACTTTTTTGCTTAAAAGGCACCTTGCGAGAAAAATGCTGAGCGTTTTTCAATAGATTTTCAATAATCAAACGTACGTGATTTGCATTACCTAATAACGCTTTATTCGCAGTTAGTTGCACCCTAAATTGATCATCAAGGAAATCCCAGCTAGATTGGTTACTCTCATTTAAAGGGATTTCGCCATCAGCACGTGTTCGCTTAATGGCTTCTGGCTCATGAACGAGATGCAATAACGCTGAAAAAATAGCGTGAGAACTGGAGAAATCAGCGGGTAATAATGCCCCCTTTTCAACTTCAGAATTATTCTCTTTTTCCAGCATCATTTGATAATACTGCTCTTCCGCATTAATTAACTGATTTGCTATATGCAAAGCAATATTATCTGCGGTAGAGAGATCTAACAAATCCCAAAGGTAGCGCATGCTATCGAGGCTATGCTGCGCCGCTTGTTTTTGCTTATGGTCATCCTCTGCTGCTATAAGCTGCTCTAATAACGTGACAACGATATCGTAACTAATCACGCCATTATGGCGTACTTCTGCGGCAATGCTCTTAAAGTGTAAGAATTTTTCATCGTACTCTATGTATTCTAATAACTTATCACTGATGAATAGCTTGAGTTTATCCGCATGACCTGAATAGGTATGAGCTTTATTTTGAATATGCTTTTTACTTTCCCAGAGATCTTCAATTTCCTTACGCAACTTATTACTATTATGTTTAACGAGTTTTCGCATGCGAAAAAATCTTTGTATATCCCAAACTAATACCAGTACAAAAATAGCAACTAAGGAAAATAAGAACTGAGCACTCTTTAAAGCGCCATCAAGGAAGGGGGAGGCTAAAAGCTGCTCCCTAATGTATTCACCAATATATCCACTAGCATAACCACTATCGCTCACCAAGACTAAGCACAATAAATACGCAATCAATAAGAGTGAATACAGGCTGCTAACGACGGGGTAACCTTGTACCGTTTTCAATGATTTTTTCATCTCGATTCATCTCCCTTTGAAACCTTAACCTGCATTACTCTTTCACCCAACAATACGCGCCATCATCACCAAAGGTCGTAATACCCTTGCCTGCTTTACACAGATCTAAAAAACTCTCTTGCTGCTTACGCTGGCCCGCTTGATCAATCGATAACCTTAACGTACGAATATGCTGCCTATAATTCGCATCAGAAAAACGCTCCGGATCAGCGTCCAACTTCTCGACAATCTGCAAGGTTGTTAATGGGCTAGGAGACGCCTCAACTAAAAAGCGTAATATCTTTCTCGGTGTTGGTGGCAATGGCCGGCGCGCATTGGTCGGGTTCATTAAACGCTCCCCATGCCAATAAACATTCCATGTGACCGTATCAATACTTAACGCCCCATTAATAAGGGTTTCAGTATTTTCCAAAGAGTTTGAAGCTCCAATAGGCATCGATTTTTTTAACGCCGCTTTAATACGCCAGCATAAAACTGCTTCAATATTTTGCTGATGCTTGGCAATAAAATCTTGTGCCCCCGTTTCTTCAAATGCCTGCTGTTCAATTCCAGTACCGCTGTGTTCCGACAAATAAATCACCGGCAGTTGCGGCCATTTTTTATGCAAGGCGCGAGAAACTGAAAAACCAGCTTGATCATTGCCATTCATATTGGCATCAAGAATCGCGATATCCGGTGCCTGCTGCGCTTGGGAAATATGCATCCGCGCAGATTCTGAAAACTTAAAAACTTCGACTTCATTTTTCGCGATGGAGCCAGTCGCAGAAGCGGGCTTAGCAGACGAGAAGTCAGCGTGCTCGAGTACGGACTTAAACTTATTAACCCAGTGTGTTTGGTCCTCAACCCAGAGAATCCTGACCATCTTACTACCTCCTCTATCGCTGTATTAATCGACACTTCGTAAGTAAACCATCATAAGCAGCTCAAATATTAAAAACTCACGAATTCCTCACAAAGCTCATCAATACTGATCTTATCCGCTGACCAATACAAGTATTGGCTAGCTCTACAAAAGCCTTAAACAACCATTCTAGCCTACAGCTAACGAGGTGACCTATGAACGAACTAACCAGCTTAACCAACCTATGGTCTAGCAATACCGCAGTCTCAAGCCTAATTTGGCTAGCAATACTAATCACCCTGCTCTATCTGGGCAGATTGCAGGCCCATCAAGTTATCTCCTCTAGCTTTCGCATGCTGCATACCAGCTTACGTTTATGGGCTAGCAGCATCAGTCAATTAATTAATCGCCTAAAACAACGCAATAAAGAAGTGCTACTCGCCGCAGGTGAAGCGGAAGTACAAACCAAGATAGAAAGAGAATTTAACCGCATCAGCACAATCGTCCAGCGTGATCTAAGCCAATACCCAGCGATACACAGAGAAATCAAAAGCGCGATTGAAACCATTGAAAGCGACTATCAAAACTGCGCTGAAACCGCGCCATTACCACCGGCTTGGGGCGACGTGGTCGCAACTATAACCGCCTTACCCAGTAACGGTGACCCCAGCGTGAATAAGATCCTAGAGAACATCAAACAGTCCATCGATGACGCCCAGGCCCAAAGCCTTAGCGCTTATCAAAAAGCGGGCAGCAATCGTCATAAGGCTTTAGCAAAAATGCAACCAGACTTTCGCAAGCTGGACGATAAAATGGACGTAGTAAAAGGCAAGGTTGATTCTCTTGAAGAGCGCGGCCAATTAATCGACCAGCAAATGGAAGAATATTTAAATATCCGCGCAGGCGAAGACAAGGCCGCTAGCATCTTAGCCACTTCATCGTTAACCCAGTTTTTTATCGCTGGCCTAGTGCTAACCATTGCGGCTTTAGGGGGGCTGATTAACTTCCAGCTTATCGCCATGCCCATGTCGGAAATGGTCGGTGGCACTAGCTATATCGGCAGCGTGAAAACCTCAGATATTGCTGCCCTGGTAATTATCCTGATTGAAATCGCCATGGGGGTCTTCTTATTAGAATCCTTACGTATCACCCATCTATTTCCTATGATCGGCAGCATGGACGATAAAATGCGCCGCCGCATGATGATGATTAGCTTCTCTATTCTGTTCATTCTCGCGGGCATCGAAGCCTCACTCGCTTATATGCGCGATTTATTAGCCCTAGATCACGAAGCCTTACAGCATGCCCTTATGTCGTCCAATACAGATAGCAATGTTAATAGTAACCAAGTCGCGGGCAGCAGCGCCGAATTCCGTTGGATCCCATCCGTCGGCCAAATGATCATGGGCTTCATTTTACCTTTCGCCCTTGCCTTCATCGCGATTCCTTTAGAGTCCTTTATTCACGCGTTACGCACGGTATTGGGTTTATTTGCCATAGCCCTATTACGCACACTGCACCTAGCACTTCGCAGCAGTGCAAGTTTAGTGACCCAAGTAAGCAAGATCATCATCAGCTTCTACGACCTCATCATCATGGTGCCTTTAAGCATGGAGAGTGGCTTTAAAAAAATGTCGCTTAAAAAAGCCAACAAAAATGAAACCTCACACCTGATCAGTGAAACGAATCAGATTGATTAACTCATACAATTGAAAGCTAAAAAGAACATTCAAAAAATATCGGAGAGAGATCATGAAAACAATATCTAAAACAATCATTAAAACCATTCTATCCACAGCCCTTATTGGCAGCGTGCTAATCAGCAGTGCTTCATTAACCGGCTGCGGGGAACAGAAACCCGCGAGTAAATCCGTTTATCTATTACTCGATACTTCAGGAACCTATACCCAAGAATTAGCCAAAGCCCAAAGCATCATGAACTACCTACTGGCAACCCTAGACAGTGGCGACTCCATTGCCATTGCCCGTATCGACAGTGGCAGCTTCAACGAAAAAGACATCATCGCAAAAACAACCTTTGATAGCCGCCCAAGCACCACCAATAATCAAAAACGGGTATTCAAACAAAAGGTCGATACCTTTGTCGATAATCTAGAAAAAGGCAGCTTCCGCACGGATATTACTGGCGGGATATTGCAGGCCGCGGATTTTGTTAACGAAACACAAGCGGGGGAAAAATACGTACTGATTTTTTCTGATTTAGAAGAAGAGCTGCAAAAAGGTCATATCCGAGACTTTCCAATCGACATGCAAGGGATACAGGTCGTCGCCCTTAACGTCACCAAGCTCAGAAGCGATAATGTTGACCCCAGAGAATTTAAAAATCGTCTAAATCACTGGCAAGAACGAGTAGAGAACGGTGGCGGAAATTGGCGTGTCGTGAACGACCTTGAGAGGCTAGACAGGATGTTTGTGCAGAACTAAATGGACAGTTTTAATCACTCGTCCATAAAAAGTTAAAACCCGCCACACAGTGGCCAACTTGCACCTTGTTGGCCACTTAAATTGAGTCTTATTATAGATTGTCCTACAAAACTACAATAATACGAATTGGCGAGATAAACGATGAATGACACAGTAGCAGAGAACAATACCCCCTGGTTTGAGCGCAAAAAGTATTACTACTTAGCCAATTTTGTCGGCCCCTTTCTACCCTTATGGACGGCCTGGTATGTCCATCAAACGGGCGATGGCAGGGTCTTTTGGTTGATGATTGCCATATTTTATTTTGGTGTCGCCTTACTTGACCTGATTTCGGGTAAGGATGAAATCAACCCCAATAGCGACGAAGAGCACACATTAAAATCCGGCCGTTTTTACAATAACTTATTACTGGCCGTGATTCCTTTTTATTGGGCCGCTTTGGTCGCAACAACCTATGTTTGTCTTACTATTACCTTGCCTTGGTATCATATTGCTGCGGCCTTAATTGGGCTAGGAGCCATGTTTGCCGGTGTTTTTTGCGTAAGCCATGAACTAGGTCATCGCACTAGCCCAATCATGCGCTGGGCAGCTAAGGTCTCCATCGCCATGTTTGGTTACTGCCACTTTCACATCGAGCATAACCGAGGCCATCATGTTCACGTTTCTACACCAGAAGACCCGGCGTCTGCCCGCATGGGAGAATCCGTTTATCAATTTTCTTTAAGAGAATTACCCGGCACCTTCAAACGCGCGATAAAGTTAGAAAGTACCCGCCTAGAACGCATGAAGTTGGGCTTCTGGCATTGGAAAAATGACATTCTACAAACCGCAGCCGTATCACTGGTTTTACACGGTTTGATCGTATCGGCTTTTGGTTTAATCGCCATTCCCTTCTTGCTGGCGGCCTGTGTCATGGGCTATTTTCAGCTCACCATGGCAAATTACTTAGAACACTATGGTTTGTTACGTCAAAAGAAAGAAAACGGCCGCTATGAGCGTTGCGAACCGCGCCACTCTTGGAACTGCAATAACAAGTTCAGTAACTACATGACCTTGCAACTGCAGCGCCACTCCGACCACCATGCCAATGCAACGCGCGAATATCAAATATTACGTGATTACCAACAAGTTCCCATGCTGCCCGCGGGTTATCCTCTGATGATGTTTATCTGCCTAATTCCACCACTATGGCGAGCAGTAATGGATAATCGATTATTAGCCTTTGTTGGCCACGATTATCAACAGATAAACTTGGCGCCTGCCTACGCCAAAACTTTAAGTAAAGAAATTTTAGAAAAAAAGGCTACTCTAAAACAAGCTGATTAGACGCTGGATAAGCGGTACAAGGATAGATACTTCGCCCTATCTTTTGACCGCTTACTTCCCCAGAAACTAGGTTAGTTTTACACGAACCACACATACCCGAGCGACAACCGTGTTCCATGGTTATCCCTTGTAATTCAGCCGCTTCTAAAATCGTTTTATCACAATCACTGGCGGGTATCACAAAATTAATGTTTTGAGATTTCAGCAATACAGTCACATCTTCATCCAGCTTTTTAATCGACTGCTGATCTTGCAGCAGCTCAGGTAGAGTGAACTGTTCAACATCTAAGTTATGCATATCAAAATTGATCGACTCTAAATACTGAATCACATCGTTTCTAAATAACTCAGGCCCACATAAATAAATGTGCTGCTGTTTAATATCTGGGTAAGCCGCAATAAGCTGATCAATAAAAGAAGGTGTCACCACATCGACAGGTAAGCGTGAGTAACTGAGTTCAACTTTAACTTGCTTATTAAGCGAATCGAGTTGCGCTAAACGCTTAGAGAAAATGGTATTCTCTGGACTTTGCGTACGATAAAAAAGCCCCACCTCACTCGCCTTGTCTGTACTTGGCTGAGCTAAGAGTTGATTAATCATCGAAAAAGCCGGGGTAATACCCGAGCCAGCACAGATAAATAACACCTGCTGTTGATCACGGTGAACAAATTGACCGCGCGCAGCACTGATATTAAATACCTGCCCAACTGCAACCTGATCATGCAACCAAGGAGAGACCTCACCTTGAGGATTTAACTTTACCGTAATCGAAACCGTCTCAGGGGTAATTTCAGACAAGGTATAACAGCGCGCCGCATCCCCCTTAGGACCAATCGCCGTTAGCTCAATATGCTGCCCGGCAATAGGGTCTGAAAAATGTTGATTAGGTAATAAAACAAAAGTCTTGGTATCAGATGTTTCTTGGCGAATCGCAATCACTTTCGCTTTACAGTCATAGGTCCAAATAAAAGGATCTAATTTTTTAGTTACTTCATTAGTGGTATTACTGGCCACGTATTCAAGACGATCACGTCCTAAGGTTTTAATCAGCCAAGGATGCATAAATTCTAAAATTTTTGCCAATCTATCCGTTAAGAATTTATTTAACATTTGTAGCCTCCTTGTTTAGTAAGGCTTCATTATTTAACAGTGCTGCCTTATTTAACAGAGCTGCCTTGTCTAAAAAAGAAGCTTCATCTTTAACTTCAGGGTTCTTAAAAGAATAGGTCCACATAGCACCGACAAACTTCTTAATCGCCGCGCGCCAACTATCATTAGACTTATAAGGCAAGTTGTACTGCTGACAAACCGCCTGTACTTCCAAGGCCATATCCGGGTAACGGTGAGCAGGAATATCAGGGAATAAATGATGCTCTACCTGATAATTCAAATGCCCCCATAAAATGCTCTGCCAACGATTGCCTTTAAAATTTACCGACGAATCTAATTGAGAGATGTACCACTTACCTTTATTTTTAATCGCGTCTTCCGGCTGTAGAGGCTCGGTAAAATGAGTCGCCTGAATCGTTAAAGCGATCCAATAACTGTTCATTACATCCGCTAATAAGTTCGCCAAAAATACTTTAATCGCACCAAATCCTGTCAATAAAGCAAGCAAAGGAAAGAGCACATATTCTTTAGCCCAAATTCGCCTTACCGCCCGCTTGTGACGTTTCTTCCCTTCCGCTTTAGACAAGCGCAATGACTCATCCAGCACCGCATAACCTTTATTGCCTTCAGGAAAATACTTCTTTCTGAACTTATCCACTACTCCTAAATTCTGCGCATTAAAGTTGTACAGCATAAAAGGATAAAATAAGAATAAATAGATAGGTACCTGAAAATAGTGCAGCCTTGTATGAGGTACCTGAGAATTAACCCGTAAAAAACCGTGGTTTAAATCCGGATCTTTCTCATACACATTGGTATGAACATGATGCACTGCATTGTGCTCTTGGCGCCAAGAGGTTTCATCGACTGGTGCTTTCCAACGAAAGTTCTGCGCATGAAATTGAGGTATCTCGTCAAATGAATCGTACTGACCATGCAATACGTTATGGCCAATTTCAATCGCTTCAAGATTACGGTGTAAAAAAAGAAAAGGTACGCCTATAAGCGCAAAAGGCCCAGGCAGAATATGAATCAGGCTGCGGCCAATCACTTCGAAAATACGCGAATTACGACGTATTTTCTTGATATAGCGCACATCCTTTTCGCCCAAATCATCACGATGCTTCTGCTTTATCGCTTCAAAAGCCTGATGAATCTTCTCGTACTCTTCGTCTTGCGCTGACTGATCCATAGTTTTGGCCATGTTAAAAAAGCCAACAGAGTAAACACTTGTTTACTCTGTGTCTATAAGCGCAATGCCCGAGATTGATCTAAGCCGGTATTTGAAAGGCACAATTAGCCCACGCCACCTATACTCTAGATGGAAATCATCAATAAAATCATACTGTTAGGGCTTTTCGTTATGAATATTCAACTGTTAGTAACAAAAACTGATTTCAATAAATGAATAGCCCCCTAGTTCAATAGACCCAATCTCCCTCAGCTACGATATACTCATGAAAACCTGTCTTTATAGAGCTCAAGTTACGAAGCTGACGACTAGATTTATTTTTTAAAGCAATATCTGCTTGTTTTCTATACTTATCAGCTGCGTCAATCAGCCTCGTCCATTTATTAGTCACATAATAGGTTTTCTCATAATATGAAATTATTTCATTCGTTAGATTAAGGTTTGATCCATAAATAGGATCGCAAACCTTATGAATCGAATACCTATCAATGCTTTCATTCATTTCAAATAAACAATCTAAAATATCTTTAATATAAATCGGATTCGATTTATTAGCTTGCAAGCTAATTAACCTAATCAAGCCACTCCCTTGATCAAAAAATGTATGCTGACCATTCATTACCCTGAAGCACATCAGTTTCAAGTACTCGTTCTTCAAACCTCTTTCCAAATAGTTTGAAAGTACTAACTCTAGAGCATCATTAACCTCTGGAGACTCATGATCTAAATCCCACTTTAGAAAAAGTTCAGAAAAAACATCACAAATTGAGCTCTTAACTTCCCGTGTTAGCCCTCTAAAAAAACCTTTTCTTGTTATGAGATTGACTAAAAATATCTGTCCGAATTCAAAATCAGCTTCCACTTCTTCTTCATTGATTTCGGAAGTAGAAGACAAGGTAATCTCTTTAATATATTCAACATACTCCAATATTCGACTAGACATATCTTTTACATAATTCTTTGAATATTGGGAGGATACATCAAATATAAAATTCCACAGTTTTATCCCATACAGTGATGAATTTTCGCTTAGAAATAACATTGGAGTTCTAATTGTATAATTGAAACCAGAATCTGATAAAGCAGGGCTAACATTTTTACATGCCCTATTAATCGCATCAAGAATTCGAATTGGGCAAATTTCTTCAATATATTCTATTGTAATACTGTAAAAACTTTCACACTTATATTCTAAATCCAACTTCATATCAATTACTCGAAATACGTTTACATTCAACTACTTTACACGATTTAAATTCGTAATTCAGTGCGGATAATTTGACCTAAGGACCTTAAGTATGTAGGTAAATTACTGAAAATAAAACGTTAAAGAACATATGACTATTTTTATTAATATTAAGAGCTAAATGCAAAATCACTAAGGCAGTTTCATTCTAGTTAAAGCAAAAATAAATCTTTCCTAATATTAATTTATAGACGCATTAAATTAGATATATCTATAATCATCTATAGATAAATAGTTTGATCAATAGTCTATGAAAAGAAATCAACCTACTTTAAACTTGATAATTAAAAAAAGGAAATCGACAAAAATCACAACTGTATATTAGGAACTTAGTTAGGAAATATTAGGAAAGGCGTTTATTGAGAATTAATCTTGATTAGGAAAGGCGCTAAGCTATTGAAATATATAATAAAATTGGTCGGAATGGCAGGATTTGAACCTGCGACCACTTATCCCCCAGACAAGTGCGCTACCAAGCTGCGCTACATTCCGACACTCTTAGACAAATGTTCTTGTTGAAAAGAAGCGGCTTTGTTTAAGTGCCTCAGATTATACCTAAGTGCTTGATAATTGGAAGCTTATTGCGGGTCCAGATTTACTAGTCGATCACTCTTCTAGAATATCTTTTAATTCAGCTAACTCAGCCAGCATCTGTTTGATCAATACACGATCAAAGTGCGCAGCGGTTTCTTCACCACCTTGGTCATTCAGCTTCTGCCGAGCACCACCAATGGTATAGCCTTCGAGATAAAGTAAATTGCGGATTTCGCGTACAAGAATAACGTCTTCGCGTTGATAATAGCGACGATTACCACGACGTTTAATAGGTTTTAACTGTGTGAATTCCTGTTCCCAATAGCGCAGAACGTGGGGTTTTACATCACATAGCTCACTGACTTCACCGATACTGAAGTAGCGTTTGGATGGTATGGGTGGGAGCTCGTTATTGAGACTCGCTTCCAGCATAAGCTTCTACTCGGATTTTTAATTTTTGTCCGGGCTTGAAGGTAACAACGCGACGTGCGGAAATCGGAATCTCTTCACCCGTTTTTGGGTTACGTCCTGGACGTTGACTCTTATCTCGCAAGTCGAAGTTGCCAAAACCTGACAACTTCACTTGTTCGTTATGCGTCAGAGAGTGACGAATCTCTTCAAAAAAGAGATCCACCATTTCTTTCGCTTCACGTTTATTCAAACCTAGGTCTTCAAACAGGCGTTCCGCCATTTCTGCCTTGGTAAGAGCTCGCATATTAGCCCCTCAGTTGTGCATCAATCCTATCAGCCAAGTGAGCGAGTACATTTTCAACGGCTTCGTTCACTTCTTCTTCATTCAGAGTGCGCGAAGGATGCTGCCACGTCAAGCCCAAAGCCAGACTTTTTCTATCAGGATCAATGCCTTTGCCCTGATAAATGTCAAAAAGGTTTAACTTTGTGAGGTAGTCCCCTGCTTTTTCACGAATTAACGACATTACGTCGGCAACAGGTGTGGCATCGGTAACAACCAAAGCAAGGTCACGACGCATCTCAGGGAACTTAGAAAGTGGCTTAAATGCTGGCACTTCAACCTGACGTACGGCTTTCAAGCTGATTTCCAATAAGTAAACCGCTTGCTTAAGACCTAACGGCTTAGCCAGGTTAGGATGCAATGCGCCAATCCAACCCACTGCAATACCATCAAGTTCGATGCTGGCCGTTTGTCCTGGCTGTAATGCTGGATGCTCAGCCGGTACGAAAGAGTAACGTGCTTGGCTACCGGTACGGGCTAGCAAGCTTTCAAAGTCGCCTTTAAGGTCGAAGAAATCTACGCCCTGCTCGCCTTCAGACCAGCTTTGCTCAGTGCGGCTACCGGTTAGCAACATGGCTAACTTAGGGTCCTGCACTAGGCTCTCATCTAGGTTTGAAGGATCTTTACCTGGCTGAGGCACAAAACTCAAACCCGTTTCAAATAAACGTACACGAGGCTGCTGACGCTTAATGTTATGAACCGCAGTCTGAACCAGACCTGCCCATAAGTTTGTACGCATCACTGACAAGTCCGCTGAAATTGGGTTAGCCAAGGCTAACGGTGCAACTTCAGGATCTAATAATTTTTGTACACCCGGTTCAACGAAGCTGTAAGTAATCGCTTCTTGATAACCACGGCCTACTAGCTGACGACGAACATCTTTCATCGCCAGTTCGTTTTCAGGTACTGGCAATAATGGCGTAGCGGCCATTGGCGTGCGAACGGGTAAACGGTTGTAGCCGTAAATACGGGCAAGTTCTTCGATTAGGTCGGCTTCAATTGCCATATCGAAACGGTAGCTCGGTGCAATGACCTTCCAACCGCCTTCGACGTTAGAAACGTTCATTCCTAAACGAACTAGAATCTCTTCGACTTCGCTCGCTTCAATGGTTAGACCTAACATTTTCTCAATGTTCGCCTCAACCAGAGTGATTTCAGCACAGCTTGGTAAATCAGCTTCAGAGGTTTTCTCAACAACTGGACCAGCTTCACCACCAACGATTTCTAATAATAGAGATGTTGCACGCTCAATCGCAGTACGCTGCAATTCAAAATCAACACCACGCTCAAAGCGGTGTGAAGAATCTGTGTGTAAACCGTAGTTACGTGCTTTACCAGCAATTGCGATTGGATTGAAATAAGCAGATTCTAATAGGATGTCTTGTGTTTCTGATGCATTAACACCTGAATCAGCGCCGCCCATCACACCGGCCATGGCCAATGCTTTGCTATTATCAGCAATCACTAGCGTATCGGCTTTCAGCTTAACTTCTTGATCGTCTAGCAAAACCAAAGTTTCATCTTGCTGAGCTTTACGAACAATAATACCGCCATCTAGCTTCGCCAAATCAAAGGCATGCATTGGCTGGCCAAGTTCTAATAGAACGTAATTTGTTACATCAACCACAGGATCGATTGAACGAATACCACTGCGACGCAGCTTCTCTTGCATCCAAAGTGGGCTTGCCGCTTTGATGTTAATACCTTTGATTACTCGGCCCACATAACGTGGACAGGCATCAGGCGCTTGTAGCTGAACATCAATGGCATCATCAATAGTCGCTGCAACTGCTTCAATCACTGGAGCCGTCACATCAACCTTATTTAATACGCCCACTTCACGAGATAAACCCGCAAGGCTTAAGCAATCACCACGGTTTGGCGTAAGATCTACGTCGATGATTTTATCATCACGACCATCACGGCTAAGACCCAAATATTCGCGCATGCAAACACCTAATGGCGCATCGGAAGGCAAATCCCACAAGCCATCAGACTTATCCGCTAACCCTAGCTCTTCTTCCGCGCATAACATGCCGAAAGATTCTACGCCGCGTAGTTTGGCTTTTTTAATTTTAAAATCGCCAGGAAGCACCGCTTTGATTTTCGCGAAAGGAATTTTCATACCTTCACGAACATTGGGTGCGCCACAAACGATTTGGAATTCTTCAGACCCATCTGTCACCTTACAAACATTCAGTTTGTCGGCTTCAGGGTGCTTTTCAAAACTTAAAATCTGACCGACAACGATACCGCTAAATTCACCCGCGGCGGCTTCGATGGCGTCTACTTCCAAACCCGCCATGGTGATTTGGTCGACTAATTCTTGTGTTTCAAGAGCTGGGTTAGCCCACTCTCGTAACCATAATTCACTGAACTGCATTGTATTTACCTGCTTAAAATTCTTTGTATGAAAAAAATGACTTCGGGTTATCTAAACTGCTGTAAAAAACGAAGATCATTTTCAAAGAACAAGCGCAAATCATTTACGCCATAACGCAACATTGCTAAACGCTCAACACCCATACCAAAAGCAAAACCAGAATACTTTTCAGCATCTACTCCAGACTCTTTAAATACTTTTGGATGTACCATGCCGCAACCCATCACTTCTAACCAACCGGTGTGGCTACAAACGCGACAACCTTTGCCAGAACACATCACACATTCCATATCCACTTCGGCCGATGGCTCAGTGAACGGGAAGTAAGACGGACGGAAACGAACGGCTAAATCTTTTTCGAAGAAGACTTTCAAGAACTGCTGCACTGTCCCTTTAAGGTCAGCAAAGCTCACGTCTTTATCTACCAACAAACCTTCAATCTGGTGGAACATAGGCGTGTGGGTAATATCAGAATCACAGCGATAAACACGACCTGGGCAGATCACTCGAATCGGTGGCTCTTGAGTTTCCATGGTACGTACTTGCACAGGAGAGGTGTGCGTACGCAACAAGGTATTCGCATTGAAATAGAAAGTATCATGCATCGCTCGCGCTGGGTGGTGCGATGGAATATTCAAGGCTTCGAAGTTGTGGAAATCATCCTCAACTTCAGGTCCTTCGGCAACGTTGTAACCGACGTTAGTAAAGAAAGCTTCGATACGTTCAAGGGTACGAGTAACCGGGTGCAAACCACCTTCTTGTTGGTTACGGCCCGATAAGGTCACATCAATTTTTTCTGCGGCCAATTTTTCAGCCAAGGCGATGGTCTGTAAATCGGTCTTACGCACATTGATTGCGGTCTGTACGGTGACTTTACCTTCGTTAATCAAAGCACCCGCTTTCGGACGCTCTTCATTGGATAATTTACCCAATGTCTTCAACAAGGAGGTAATCGTGCCTTTTTTACCTAGGTATTCTACTTGTACCTGGTATAACGCATTTTCTTCACTAGCACTGGCTACTTTTGCAAGCGCTTCATTAACCAGCGCGTCGAGGTTTTCCATCGTTTACTCCGTAAAAACCTAAATTTTTTAAATCTAATTCTTATATAGAACACAAACAAATAAGGGAGTGGCAAAGCCACTCCCTTATTTTAATAAACCAACTGTTATTGTTGGCTTATCTAAAAATGATCATCTGCTAGTCAACTAGCAAACTTCATTCTTATTAAAGGCTAGCTTTAGCTTTTTCTACTAGAGCCGCAAAAGCGCCTTTTTCGTTTACAGCTAGGTCAGCCAAGATTTTACGGTCAACTTCGATAGAAGCAACTTTCAAACCGTTGATGAAACGGCTGTAAGACAAACCGTTTACACGTGCACCAGCGTTAATACGTGCAATCCACAACTGACGGAATTGACGCTTTCTTTGACGACGGTCACGGTAAGCATATTGACCAGCTTTAATTACCGCTTGCTTAGCAACACGGAAAACACGGCTACGTGCTCCGTAGTAACCCTTAGCTTGCTTTAAAATCTTTTTGTGACGCTTACGCGCCTGTACACCACGTTTTACACGAGCCATAGGACTCTCCTACAAATTATACCAAGGGTTTATTAAAGGTTCGGCAACATGCGAATTACGGTTGCTTTATCTGAGGCGTGAACCATCAGGTTAGCTCGTAAATGACGCTTACGCTTAGTGCTTTTCTTGGTCAAGATGTGGGCACGGTGTGCTTGACGGTGTTTGAAGCCGTTAGCCGTTTTCTTGAAGCGCTTTGCAGCACCACTTTTGCTCTTAATTTTAGGCATTTCTTTTACCACTTCGCATTGTTAATAAAACAGCAGCAGGTAGAACGTACAAAACCCCAGCCTCATATTGCTATGAATGCCAGGGTAAGGCGGTTCGTTTTAAAACCTAACTACTTCTTTTTGACTGGTGAAAGCACCATGATCAATTGACGACCTTCCATTTTAGGACGCTGCTCTACGGTGCCATATGCCTCAAGATCTTTCTCAAGACGCATCATAAGCTGCATGCCCAAATGTTGGTGAGCCATCTCACGACCACGGAAGCGCAATGAGCACTTCGCTTTGTCACCACCTTCTAGGAAACGAATCAGGTTGCGTAGTTTTACCTGATAATCGCCATCCTCAGTCCCAGGACGGAATTTAATTTCCTTAACCTGAGTCTGTACTTGCTTCTTCTTAGCGGCATTACGCTGCTTTTTCTCTTCATATAGCTTTTGGCCATAGTCCATAATCTTACAGACTATTGGATCGCCATCAGAAATCTGCACCAAATCCAAGCCCGCTTCTTGAGCGGCTGCAAGAGCAACGTCAATTGTCACAACACCGGCCTGTTCGCCAGCTGCGTCAATTAATCGTACTTCTTTTGCTTTAATATTATCATTGATCGATGGGCGCTCAGCGCGAGCACCACGTTTATTATCACGTCTGATGTTAAATTACTCCGTTTCAACTCGGCCGCGGCGGGCGACATCTTGCGCTAATAGCTCTTTAAAGGCGTCTAGGGTCATTGTTCCTAGATCATCTCCTTTACGAGTACGCACTGCTACCGTGTTGGATTCGACTTCTTTATCCCCTACCACAATCAGGTAAGGCACTTTGTGTAATGTATGCTCGCGAATTTTAAAGCCAATCTTCTCATTTCTCAAGTCCGCAGAGGCTCTAATATCATCTAATTTCAAAGATTCTTCGATTTTTTGGCAATACTCACCCTGATTATCGGTAATATTCAGAATTGCGACCTGTTTAGGGGCCAACCAGGCTGGGAAAGCGCCGGCGTAATGCTCGATCAAAATACCAATGAAACGTTCAAAGGAACCCAAAATTGCGCGGTGCAACATTACTGGGGTCTTACGCTCATTATCTTCACCCACATATTGAGCACCTAAACGCTCAGGCAACATGAAGTCTAGCTGGATAGTACCGCACTGCCATACACGATTTAGACAATCGCGCAGAGAGAACTCAATCTTAGGACCGTAGAATGCACCTTCACCTGGCTGCAATTCCCATTCAAGACCGGCATCATTCAATGCATCTTCCAATGCCGCTTCCGCTGCATCCCATTGAGAGTCTTCACCGATACGGCCTTCAGGGCGTGTCGATAGCTTCATTTCAATGTTATCGAAACCAAAGTCTTTATACACATCAAGGGTTAGCTTGATGAAGTCTGAAGCTTCCTTACGAATCTGATCTTCGCGTGCAAAGATATGTGCATCATCCTGGGTGAAACCACGTACACGCATAATGCCGTGTAAAGCACCGGATGGTTCATTACGGTGACAACAACCAAATTCCGCTAAACGCAATGGTAAATCACGGTAGCTCTTTAAGCCTTGGTTAAAGACCTGAATGTGACACGGGCAATTCATCGGTTTAACGGCGTAAGTACGTTTTTCCGATTCGGTGACAAACATGCCATCGGCATAATGTTCCCAGTGACCCGATTTTTCCCATAAGGCGCGGTCCACAACCTGAGGGGTTTTAATCTCTTGATAACCGGCATCGTTTTGCACTTTACGCATGTACTGTTCAAGTGCTTGGTAAATAGACCAACCATTTGGATGCCAAAATACCATACCTGGCGCTTCTTCTTGCAGATGAAAAAGATCCAATTGCTTCGCCAGTTTGCGGTGATCACGCTTTTCTGCTTCTTCTAAGCGAAGCAAATAAGCTTTCATTTCTTTTTTATCGTTCCAAGCTGTACCGTAAATACGCTGCAGCTGCTTGTTCTGAGAATCACCACGCCAGTAAGCCCCGGATACACGCATCAGTTTAAAAGTACGCATACTTTTAGTACTAGGAACGTGCGGTCCACGACACATGTCGACGTATTCTTCGTGATGGTATAAACCAACTGCGGTTTCACCTTTCGAGATTAAATCGTCAATCAACTCAACTTTATAATCTTCTTCACGATCAACAAAGAGACGACGTGCATCTTTAATCGGCGTCATTTCTTTATTAACAAGGTAATCTTTTTTAACCAGCTCTTTGATGCGTTTTTCAATCGCCGCCAAATCTTCTGGGGTGAAAGGACGTTCAAAATCGATGTCGTAATAATAGCCGTCTTCAATCACCGGACCGATGGCCATTTTTGCCGTTGGGTAAAGCTGCTTAACCGCATGACCAATCAAGTGAGCGAAAGAGTGACGAATCACTTCAATACCTTCAGCATCACGACCTGTAATCAGGGAGATATCAGAATCATGTTCAATCAGTTCACAAGCATCAACCAATTCACCATTAATACGACCACATACAGTCGCTTTCGCTAGACCAGGACCGATATCTTCGGCAACCTGCATCAGCGTAACAGCTTGATCAAATTCGCGTTTGGAACCATCAGGGAGGGTAATTACAGGCATCAATATTATCCTTTCACAGTGGTGACCCCTACCAAAGGTCACATGACGTGTAAATGCACTACCTTATAGTCAGTAGCAACACATAAAAATTTAGACGCAAAAGAGTACAGCTAGGGTAAGCAAGTGTAAAGGGCTATACCCCTGCAAAAGCCTTATAAGCATTTAATTTACTTAACTTTCTTTCAGTTAATCCGATTCACGATGCGAGCAAACGCTTCTGATAACGCAGCGGGGTTTCACCGAGCCATTGTTTGAACGCCCGAGAGAATGCACTTTGCTCAGAATATCCTAATAACAGTGCAATTTCCGATAAGGTTAGACGCCCTTCTTTCAGATATTGCTTAGCCAATTGTTCACGGGTTTTTTGCAGCAACACTTTAAATACCAACTCTCTTTCTTCTAAGCGACGATGTAAAGTGCGCGCCGAAAGCTTCATATAGCGTGCGACTTCTTCTATTGTCGGCTTACCATCCTGCATGGCACGCAATACATACTTATAGAGCTGCTGTTCAAAGTGATCACCATTGGGCAATACATCCAATAAAGCATCCGCCTGCTGATCGAGTAATGCGCGCAATACTGGGTCAGCCTTTTCAATCTTTAAAGTCAGCATCGAAACAGGGAAGGCGATATAAGTATTTTTACAGCTGAACTCAACATCACAACCTAACAAGTCCAAATAAGGCCCAACGTCCTCCGGCCTTTCATGAACAAAGCCAACCTTAGTTGGCTGCAGGGATTCATCCCCTACCAACATGCGCACATAATTGGCCATACTTGAAAGCAGTGTATCGTCTGACTCCCTGGTCGAATAACCATAATCATAGGGCCATGAGAAAATCACTTGATCGCCTTCAGCCTGGGTATAAGCCTCATTACCTTCGTATAATAAACGCTGATAGCGTTCAAAACGCTGCAAAGCTTCCGCCAAATATTCGCAAGATAAACTCAAGTATCCCAATACACCACAATGGCTTGCCTGTATGTGAGTACCCACTTCAAGACCAATATAAGGCTTACCATAAACCTCAGCTATGACTTCTAAACTATGCCACCAATCCGTAAAGGGCATGCGAGAGTTCGCACTGTACTGGGTTAGCTTTGAGCGAAGCTTGAGCAGTTTCGATGCCCCCTGCCCTTGATCCTCCGATAAAGGATTCCCATCGAGATAACTAACCAATAGCCCGGCCAAGTCCCCAGCGACATTAAAATTTACCAGCATTCAGCATTCTCATTAACTTTTAACAAATGAATAGCGAACAAACTATTCGCCTCAACTATCAGCGAAGTGGCAGTTAATGTCAAAAATGAAATCAGTAATGTCAATAATTCTAGCCAAAACCCAGACATAATGAACTCATCAAAACAGCAGTTTACAGACACTGCTCTAAAAACAGCTCAGAAAGACATAACTATAAAAGCTCTAAAAGAGCCGGAGAAGCAGATGGAAGATTTAATACGCGCAATTGGTTTTATCCTAGCCGCCGGAGTCATCTTTATGGCCATGATGGTTTTCGAAGCCTGGTATTTACATCGTAAAACCGGCGATACCAACTACCGCTTTGGCGAGACTTTAGCCAACCTCACTACGGGTGCGTCTTACAAAATTGTCGATGGCATTGCCATCGCACTTTTCATTACCGCCTTCTCCGATATGATCAACCCTTATGGCCTAGGCTGGAACCCCGAACCTTCAATCTGGGCCTTTGCCATCCTGTTTATATTGGCCGACCTGTGCATGTATTTCAATCATTTGGCCATGCATAAATTTCGCTGGTTTTGGGCGACTCACGTCACCCATCACTCGTCGCAAAATATGAATTTATCCACCGCTCTTCGCCAGAATTTTCTTAATGCACTAAACGGAAATTGGCTATTAATGTGGGTTCCACTTTCATTAATTGGCTTCGATAAAGATTGGATTTTAATCGCCATCGAAACGAATCTGCTGTATCAATTCTTTTGCCATACCGAAGCCGTTGGTCGCTTGGGCTGGATTGAAAAAATCTTCAATACACCATCTCACCATCGCGTGCACCACGGTAGTAACCCTGCACAAATCGATCGTAATTTTGGTGGTGTATTTATTATCTGGGATAAATTATTCGGCACTTTCCGCGATGAACGCGAAGCCGGAGAAATTAAATACGGTGTAACGCGCATGCCAGCGAAACCTCTGAATCCTTTTTATATTCAAGTATATGAGCTGGTTTCGATTTTCAAAGATTTATGGAAATACAAAGATTTAAGAATTTTATACAAACACCCAGAATGGGTGACTGAGAAATACGGCAAGCAATAAACTGATAATTCAAATAAAAAAGGCCGATCTAATAATTAGATCGGCCTTTTTTATTACTCAAAATGAGAGGTATTATCTCATCATCGGAGGCATACCACCGGGAGGCATACCGCCACCGCCGCCAGTCATACCCCCCATAGCGCGCATCATTTTCTTCATGCCGCCTTTTGCCGTCATCTTCTTCATCATTTTTTGCATCTGCTTATGCTGTTTCAGCAAGCGATTCACGTCTTGAATCTGAGTACCCGAACCTTTAGCGATACGTTTCTTACGCGAACCGTTGATCTTGTCTGGGAAGTGACGCTCTAATGGCGTCATAGAACAAATGATTGAATCCATCTGTTTAAATTGACCTTCTGCCGCATCGGTTTGCTTGGCCATGTTACCCATGCCGCTCATACCTGGCAGCTTGTCTAACATTGAGGTGATACCCCCCATGTTATTCATCTGACGAAGCTGGTCACGGAAGTCTTCTAAGTCAAAACCTTTACCGGCTTTTAATTTCTTAGTTAACTTATCCGCTTTTTTCTTATCGATTTTGCGCTCGGCATCTTCGACAAGGGTCATGATATCACCCAAGTCTAAAATACGAGACGCTACACGATCTGGGTGGAAAGGCTCTAATGCCTCCGTCTTCTCACCCATACCCATGAATTTAATTGGCTTGCCTGTTACATGACGCACAGAAAGTGCAGCACCACCGCGTGCATCACCATCAGCCTTGGTTAAGACCACACCGGTAAGTGGAAGAGCATCATTAAAGGCTTTCGCAGTATTCGCCGCATCTTGACCCGTCATGGCATCAACAACGAATAAAGTTTCTTGCGGAGAAATAGCAGCGTGAAGATCCTTGATCTCACCCATCATTTCTTCATCAATTGCCAAACGACCCGCGGTATCGACGATCAATACATCGGCGAATTGCGTTTTCGCTTCTTGAATCGCCGCATTAGCAATATCAATAGGCTTTTGACTAACATCTGAAGGGAAGAACATCGCCCCAACTTCTGTCGACAAGGTTTCAAGCTGTTTGATGGCTGCCGGACGATAAACGTCAGCAGAAACCATCATCACTTTTTTCTTATCACGCTCTTTTAAGAAACGCGCAAGTTTCGCAGCGGTGGTGGTTTTACCCGCCCCTTGCAAACCTGCCATCATGATAATTGCCGGCGGTTGAACGGCTAGATCAAGACCTTCATTAGCCGCCCCCATCACATCGCGCAATTCATCATTTACAATTTTTAGGAATGCCTGGCCTGGATTCAGGCTGGTCATTACTTCAGAACCAATGGCACGTTCTTTAACACGATCGGTAAACGCTTTTACCGCCGGCAAAGCTACATCGGCTTCTAATAACGCCATGCGCACTTCGCGCATAGTGTCTTTAATATTTTCTTCAGTCAGTTTGGCCTGGCCAGTAATGCTCTTTAAGGCACCACCCAGGCGGTCTGTTAAGCTATCAAACATGGGCTTATGTCAATCACAACGAAATAAAGTCGATGATTGTACAAATATCGGCCCAACATAGCCAGTCGTGCTTGGCCTTATCTCTCTGTTGTGAGAAACTTTTGTTCTAAATACCCGATTCAAAGGAATAACCGGCATGACCGGATCAATCAGCACTGCCTTTTTTGCACTTCCCGCAGCACTTCTTTATCTCTTCGGTGCTTATCGTCAATGGCAAACGCTCAATAATAAAAAGGAAGCGAATAAAACACTGGTATTAGCATTAGGTACATGTGCTGGCATTATTCACGCATTATTACTGGCCGGATCCGTTGTTCAACATGGCGGCTTTAACTTCGGTTTCTTCAACGTGGGTATCTTTATCTCCCTCGTTATCAGCCTTTTGGTCATTATTAGCAGCATCAGCAAGCCCTTAGAGAATCTATTAATCGGTGTATTCCCAATGGCTGCACTCATCATACTGGTTGATAGCGTGACACCCGGTTCAGACAAGGTATCTCAGCTCACTGGCGGACTAGGCTGGCACATCATTTTATCGATTTTGGCCTACAGCATCTTAGTGATTGCCGCGATTCAAGCCATTTTGTTATACCTGCAAAATAAGCAATTAAAGAGTCACAAAACATCTGGCTTAATTAAAGCGCTACCACCATTACAAACCATGGATGCGCTATTATTTGAAATGATTTGGATCGGCATGGTGCTATTAACAGCCTCTTTCGTGATTGGCTGGCCTTATATTATTGATATTCAAGGGCAGCATCTATTACATAAAACAGCGCTGAGCATCATGTCTTGGCTCGTCTTTGCCGTCTTATTATTTGGCCGCTTCAACTTTGGCTGGAGAGGTATAACGGCTAGTCGTTTGACTCTAGTCGGTACAGGCTTCTTAATTTTGGCCTATTTCGGCTCTAAATTCGTACTGGAATTAGTACTCTAGCAATAATTTTTGTTATCCTTGCGTTTCCAAAATAACGCAAGGAACTCGTCTTGAACGACGTCCCCCTCGGTATCCTCTTTGGCATACTGGTTTTACTGATTATATTCTCCGGCTTTTTCTCCAGTTCTGAAACCGGCATGATGTCCCTCAACCGCTATCGGTTGCGCCACATGGCGAAGAATAAGCACAAGGGTGCTCTACGCGCATCCAACCTTCTAGCGAAACCCGATCGCTTAATTGGCACCATCTTAACCGGCAACAACCTGGTTAATTTCGCGGCAGCCGCACTTGCCACCATTATTAGTCAGCGCTTATGGCCCGACAATCCAGATCTTGCGGTTTTCGTGAATACCATTCTATTTACCTTGGTAGTGCTAATTTTTGCAGAGCTGACTCCTAAGACCCTAGCGGCAATACACCCAGAAAAAGTGGCTTTTCCTGCGGCTAGAATCCTCGTTGTTCTGCAGTGGTTATTAACCCCTTTTGTTTGGTTCGTAAATACCATTGCTAACGCGTTATTAAAGCTAATCAGAGTCGATATCAATGCAACACCGGATAACCTCAGTACGGAAGAGTTACGCACCGTCGTAAATGAAGCAGGAACTATGATTCCTAAACGCCACCAGCACATGCTGATCAGTATTCTAGATCTTGAAAAAATGGCGGTGAACGACATTATGGTGCCACGTAATGAAGTGGTCGCGATTGATTTAGAAGATGATATTGAACAGATTGTCGAGCAATTACGTTCAACCCAACATACGCGCTTACCAGTTTATCGCGGTGATATTAACGAAGTCGTTGGCTTACTGCATACCCGTAATGCCAGTCGTTTTTTAACCAATCCTGACTTCAAGAAAAGCGATATATTACAAGAGTGTCGAGATCCGTACTTCATTCCAGAAAGCACGCCATTGCATACACAGCTTTTCAACTTCCAAAAGCAGCAGCGACGTATTGCCTTAGTGGTTGATGAATACGGGGACGTTCAGGGAATTTGTACGCTAGAAGATATTCTGGAAGAGATCGTTGGTGAATTCACCACCGATACCGCCGCTATTGAAAATCCAGACTTCAAACGCTTAAACGATGGCAGTACGCTAATTGATGGCACCGCCTATATCCGTGATATCAATAAAGCGCTCAGCTGGGAGTTCAATACTGATGGCCCTAAGACTTTCAGCGGATTGATCGTTGAATACTTAGAAACCATTCCTGATGGCCCTGCTTGCTTAACCCTTGAAGGCAAGCGCATCGAGATTTTGAAAGTTGAAGATAATATGGTGAAGCTTTCTCGGGTATTTGATAAGTAAATTACCTTTTAAAAAGGCGCTGGTTTCCTGCAACAGCGCCGATACGAACATCTTCCAACAATTCGCTCTAAGATCGGCATTGAGTGTATCCTTCTGCGGCACGTCGTAAATACGCCGCTTCGCTCTCCCTGTAGACTCTACTAAAAGATCCCTCTTTTAGAAGGCTTTAAACGATACACTCAACACCGATCCGCAAATCCAGAGTTTCAATCCAGATTTCACGGTATTAACTATTTAATATCTGACGGCTAGTCATTCACCAACAGAATGTTCAATATAAGAAATCATTGATTTCTGAATCTAAAAAACTTCTATTGGTGAAGTATTAGGTGATTCGTTTTAGGGGCGTTTACGCCGCAAGGATGCGGGGGTCGAGCGTACAGGGAGAGCGAAGCGGCGTATTCACCTGCGTACCCTAAAAGGAATTACCTAATGCTGCGCGTGAAACACTATCGAGTTACGGCTTTTAGATTACCCCTCAAGCTTTAGCGCACCCCAATAAAGTGCTACAATCGCCGCCTTTCTTTTATCGACGAATTAAGCCTGTAGCAACATGACTGATCAAGCATCCAAAAGCCGTAAGATACTGGTAACCAGCGCACTTCCCTACGCCAATGGCTCAATCCACCTTGGCCATTTGTTGGAATATATCCAAACTGATATCTGGGTACGCTTCCAAAAAGCACGTGGACACCAATGTACCTACGTTTGTGCCGATGATGCTCACGGTACCGCCATCATGTTGCGCGCGGAAAAAGAAGGCTTAACTCCAGAACAACAGATCGCTAACGTCAAAGCTGAACACGAAGCCGATTTCGCAGACTTCCAAGTGAACTTCGATAACTTCCACTCGACCCACTCGGAAGAGAACCGCGAATTAAGCGCTGAAATCTACAAAGCTTGCCGCGATAAAGGCCACATTGCCGTTCGCAAAATTAAACAGCTTTATGATCCAAAGAAAGAATTATTCTTAGCCGACCGCTATGTCAAAGGCCAATGCCCTAAATGTAATGCTGAAGACCAGTATGGCGATAACTGCGAAAGCTGTGGCGCAACTTATACCCCTGCGGAATTGATCAAACCGTTCTCTACGATTTCTGGTGCGACCCCAGTCGAAAAAGAATCCGAACACTACTTCTTCAAACTGCCTGACTTCCAAGAGTTCCTACAAGATTGGACTCGCTCAGGCACCTTGCAAGACGAAGTCGCCAACAAGCTAGCCGAATGGTTAGATTCTGGTTTGCAAGAATGGGACATTAGCCGTGATGCACCCTATTTTGGTTTTGAAATCCCAGATGCCCCAGGCAAATACTTCTACGTATGGCTGGATGCACCGATTGGCTACATGGCCAGCTTTAAAAACCTGTGCGAAAGCGACGAAGGTAAGGCACGTGGGCTGAACTTTGATGAATACTGGAAGCCCGGCCCTAATGGAGAGAATGATACTGAGATCTATCACTTCATCGGTAAAGACATCATCAACTTCCACGCCCTATTCTGGCCTGCAATGTTAACCGCAGCGGATTACCGCACACCAACAGCAGTAAACGCTCATGGTTTCGTAACGGTAAACGGCGAAAAAATGTCGAAGTCTCGTGGTACTTTTATTAAAGGCCGTACCTTCTTAAATCATTTAAACCCAACCTATTTACGTTACTACTTTGCCGCTAAATTAAGCAACAAGGTAGACGACTTCGATCTTAACCTTGAAGACTTCGTACAGCGCGTTAATAGCGACCTAGTAAACAAATTGGTTAACATCGCTAGCCGTACCGGCAACTTTGTTTTCAAAGCGGGCGGCAAACTAAGCGGCAACTGCGTCGAGCAGGAAATGGTTCAGCACTTCATCGACCAAGGTGATGTGATCGCAGAATTATACGAAAACCGTGAATTCGGCAAAGCCATGAAAGAAATCATGACCCTAGCTGATCGCGCTAACGAATACATTCAAGAAAAAGCCCCGTGGGCGATGAACAAAGAAGAAGGCCGTCAGCAAGAAGTTGTTGAGGTATGCTCGGTTGCGATTAACTTATTCCGCCAGCTGATCACCTATCTTGCCCCTGTTCTGCCGGACATTGCAGAAAAGACACAAGCTTTCTTGAATCTAGACTCTTTAAATTGGGAAGCGCGCACCAATATCTTATTGGATCACGAGATCAACAAGTTTAAGCCCATGCTAGGCCGTGCTGAATTGAAACACGTAGAAGCCATCTTAGAAGAAACCAAAGATGACTTACGCAAAGAAGCAATCTTGAACGGCGAAGCGGTTGAAGAAGAACCTGCTGAACCGGTTGAAGAAAAGAAGCTGAGCAATAAAGAACGTAGAAAACTTGAAAAAGAACGCCGCGCCGCTGAACAATTAGCCAACGCGCCAAAGCTACGAGAAGACGGAAACGAAGTCATCGCCGACGAAATTCAGTTTGATGATTTCGCCAAAGTAGATCTACGTATCGCAAAAATTGTAAAAGCCGACCACGTTGAAGGCGCTGATAAATTATTGCAGCTCACCCTAGACATAGGTAACGGCGAAACGCGTAACGTATTTTCAGGGATCAAAGCGGCTTATCAGCCAGAAGATCTTGAAGGTAAATTAACGATCGTAGTGGCTAACCTAGCCCCACGTAAAATGAAATTTGGCATGTCGGAAGGCATGGTACTGGCGGCAGGCCCGGGTGGCAGCGACTTGTGGATCTTAGAACCCCATGACGGCGCACAGCCTGGCATGCGCGTACTTTAATAGCGACCTATTTTTAGAGAATCGAGAAACACATGAGCAACGAACACACTATCGAACAGGGTAATTCAAAAGGCGCACCGGATTATTTAAAAGACGCAGCGTCTTTAATGTCAGAAGAAGGCAACTTTGCCACTTCCAATGTTTGGTATCACGGTACAGCCTCTAGCTTAGTGAAAGGCATTAAAAATAAAGGCCTTCACGGGGGTGGTGATGCCGCTTGGATCAAGCGCACTCAAGGCACCTTGCAAACCATTGGTAACCGTACCTTTGAAAGCAAAGATCCGGTTTTCTTAACTCAAAGTAAAGAGTTGGCTTATTTCTGGGCGCAACAGCGCGCGCACTCACGCAACCTGTACTTCCAGAAAGGTGAAACGCCCGTTGTTGTTAAGATCACTTTAAACGAAGACGATAATGCCAAGGTAAATCCAGATGCAGGCGGTGCTGCCCTTATCATGGAACCTAATAATGCCTATATCCTTCACCTGAAAGAAATCTTTACGGCGAACGGCCAAGATCTAGATGACTTTGACCCAAGAGAAGCGGATCGTATGATCTACCTAAACCGTTTAGGTTTAGCGTATACCAACGACTACATCCCAGGGAAATTCATTGAAGTGATTGCTGAAAACTCTTAATCAGCACACACCTTTGAAACTGATATCAATGAAACCGGTCTTAGCAAGTATGCTAGACTGGTTTTTTTATGCCTAGGTTTTAGGATTTATGCTTCTCATTCGCCAGCCCCTTATTCTGCTTTCTCTTATATTTGCTTTAACTAGCCATGCTGAAACTAGCATCTGGCAAGTCAGCAACGGAAAGAATACTGTCTATTTAGGCGGTACTTTTCACATGTTAAAACCCAGCGATTACCCTTTACCCAAGGAATTTGAACAAGTTTATAAAAAGGTTAACTGGCTGGTATTTGAAACCGACATTGATCAACTTGGCAGCCCAGAATTTCAGCAAAAATTCATCAAGGCAATGAGCCTTCCTAGCGGCCAAATTCTCGCGGATCAACTCTCGCCTCAAGCTTACTCTGGATTAATCCGTTATGCGTCGAAGAACAATATCGATACCGGTCGTTTACAGCACTTTAAACCACAAATGATCGGCCTAATTATCAGCCTTGAAGAATTGAAAAAATTTGGCTTAACCGCTCAAGGAGTTGATGATTTTATGGGCGACAAAGCTAGAACCGATGGCAAGATGGTGACGAAATTAGAAAGTATCGATGAACAAATTAACTATATCGCCACCATGGGCCAAGGCAATGAGAGCGCCCTAATATTACAAACCCTGGACGATATCAAAGATCTTCCTCAAGACTTAACCTCCTTAAGTAATGCTTGGCGCTCTGGAAATAGTCAAAATCTATTTGAAACCGGCATTAAGCCGATGATGGAAGACTACCCCCAGGTTTATCGCAGCCTCTTAGTTGAACGTAATAATAACTGGCTCCCTAAGATTGAGCGCTTAATTAGCCAGCCAGAACAAAAGTTTATTCTCGTGGGCGCACTGCACCTAGTGGGTGAAGATGGGTTATTGAAACAGCTTAAAAATAAGGGGTATCAAGTTCAACAGTACAAAGGCTCTATATAAGGGCTATTTAAAGGCGTTGGATAAATGTCAGCTAATCCAGCTCTAGACAATTATTGACACGAATATCCTTCCAAACCATTGACTCCCCTTGCCAACAAACTACCATGTTGGCAATTCTTAAATAAATATGAGACTCAAAAATTACTATGAAGTCCACTATCAGCAAAATAGCCACACTTTTCACTGCCTTCTTCTTAATGTTTGCCATGGTCAGCGAAGCCGATGCCAAACGTTTTGGCGGTGGTGGCTTTGGTAAGACCTTTAAAACATCCCCTTTTGCCTCTAAAAAAGCAGCACCGGCGAAGAATTCTCAACAGAAACAAGCTGGGCAGAAAAAAGGCGGCATGATGGGTGGTCTTATGGGCGGATTATTAGCCGGTGGACTTTTCGCTGCACTTTTGGGCAGCGGTGCTTTTGAAGACTTACAAGTGATGGACATGATCATCATGGCCGCGCTAGCATTTTTAGCCTTTAAATTGTTTAAAGGTTTTATGGGCGCACGTCCTAAGCAGCAAGCCTCAATGGCAGGCCTCTCAGGCCAAGGTGGCAACCAACAACGTCAAAGTTTTGAAATGCCTCGTGATGCAGGTAGCAACCCAGCACCAGAAGCCCCTGAAACTCAGGCTACAGGTTTTAATCAAGATGACGTGCCGTTTAACCTACCTGAAGGTTTTGATCAGCAGGGCTTCATCGAAGGCTCTCTAAATCACTACCGCACAGTGCAGGAGTCTTGGAACAAAGGCGAACTTGAAACGATTGAAGAGTACGTTAGCCCTGAGTTATTCGCCGCACTATCTCAGCAACGTAATAAATTGATGGTGCCGCCTCAAACTGAAATTTTAGATCTTAATGCTGAAATTGTCCGTGCCGATAAAGCCGGTGATTCTGCAGAAATTAGTATTCTCTTCCGTGGTATCTGCAAAGATGAGCTAGAAAAGTCTCAAGATGGCATTTTTGATATCTGGCACTTACAGCGTGATCTAAGTACTGAAAATGCGGACTGGGTTATCGTCGGTATCGAAGCTGAATAGTTATTCGTACTACTGATATTAGAGTATTCATTAAAGCCACTTTCATAGTGGCTTTTTTGTGCATTAAAATAAACCTAAAAATAACGACAACAATCACCTGAAAGGAAGAACTATGACACTCACAACAGGCTCTATGACCATCGCATACTGGTGCGTTTTCATCGCCATTTTATTACCCGTTGCATTCACAGGGTTAGCCAAGTTCACCAGTAACTTTCAACCGAAACATAATCATGCTCCCCGTAAGTTTTTAGACGGCTTAACCGGCTGGCAACAACGCTCAAATTGGGCACAACAAAATACCTTTGAATCCATTCCTGGCTTTATGGCCGCGGTGATCATCGCCCATCAAATTGGCGGCAATCAAGATAATATTGATATGCTTGCCGTCAGCTACATCATCATCCGAGTAGTATATGGCGCTTTATATATTGCCGACATCGCCTTGATGAGAACCCTTGCTTGGGCATTAGGGGTTGCTTGCATTTTAGGGTTATTTTTTACCTAAACTAATCACAGTCAGAAACAGCGGTATCTCCTGGTTAGAAGATATCGCCGCTTTCACACACGATTAACCTAATAAGCAATACGCTTATTATTTTGTAAGTGCTGATAGCTCACATTATCACTTACCGATCCGCCTCCCATCGTTCCACAACCTAAGGTCCATGACAGGTTTAGCCCATTATCAGCGCCAATACAGCCCTGCGTACCCGCTGTAGATACCAATACGCGACTAACTTGTACAACCGCGCTGAAAGCACGCACCCGATCTTGATTATTGGTATGGATAATTGCGGTATGCCCCTTACCTTCAAGCTCTAAAATTTCATACGCATGATCAAGGGCCATTTTATCATCAACATTTTTAATAAAAGATAAAATGGGGGCCAGTTTTTCACGCAGTAAAATGGAATCAAAATCGTATGGCTGAACTTCAGCCAAGATTAATTTAATCGCATAATCCCTTTCAATTCCTACGGCATCACAAATATCAGCTGCAGACTGGCCAATAAATTCAGGCTGTAAACCACGCCCCTCAGAAAAAACCTTTGATAATAATAACTCACGTTCGCTAGACGTTAGAATAATACCCCCAAAGGATTGAGCATGAAGCAAAAATTGATCGACTACCTTCTGATCAAGGATCAAATTATTTTCGCTGCCGCAAACCACCCCATTATCAAATGCCTTACTATTAATAACCTTGCTCACCGCTGACTCAATATCACAGTCATCACAGATCCAAACCGGAGCATTTCCTTTACCAACACCAATAGCTGGGGTTCCTGAAGAGTAAGCACTCTTCACCATTGACGGGCCACCAGTAGCCAAAATCATACTAATATCATCATGCGACATATAGGCGCTAGTGACTTTGCGATTAGCGGCCAATTCTGGCGTTTGCACAAGATTTTCAGGGGCGCCAAAACGCTTAAGAACTTGCTGAATGATTTCAACCGTACGCTCACCGACTAATCGCCCTTTGCGGTGAGAACTAATCACAATCGCATTGCGGGACTTTAAACTAATTAAGGTTTTAAAGACGATTGTTTCGACGGGATTGGTAATAGGGATCATGCCAAATACAACACCAATCGGCATAGAGACACGCTCAATACCATTCGCTTCTAATTCAATTGCCCCATTACCCGGTTTATTGATTAACGAATCGGCAACATCCAGTGAACCCAATTTAATTTTTAATACCTTATGCTCTACAACGCCCATGCCAGACTCTTGATGGGTAAGCTCGGCTAATGTCTGTGCTTGCGCATAAATGCTCTTGGCAATTTGCATGATCATCTCATCAACCGTATCTTCAGACCATGATAAGAACTTTTCATGTGCCATTTTGGCCAATTCAATTTGTGCATCCACGGCAGGAATACTGGCTTGCTTCAAAGCTGACTGCTGATGCAAAGGACGTGATTTTTTCAATCGATTCATCAATGAATGATTAAATACCTTAAAAAACTCCTGATGTGCTAACTCATCCATTTCAGCAAGACTGTGTAATTTCTCAGCGGATAAAAACAGTACTGTGGTATCTTCTAAGGCAACTACTGACATGGCTCTAGTTTCCCCAGACACTAGACTCATAGCCCCTAACAGATCGCCTGTGCCATAACTTTCAACATCAATATCGGCATCAACATCTTGATCAAAATACTGCGTTACTAGTCGTCCTTCTAAAATATAAAAACAGCCATTCGGCTGCTCTCCTTGCTTAAAAACGTACTCGCCAGAGCAATAGTTTTTCTGTGAACAATACTTCGTTAAACGTTCAACTTCACTCTTTGCCAGCGATACTACGGTTGGAACATTCATCACTTCTTCCTTAAATTTAGCGAATTCTCTTATAAGATTTTAGAATATCATTGCATTCTCTTATAAGAATTCATACAATTCTTACACGAAATACGCCAAAACGGAATGATTATTATTTTCATCAAGGATGAGTTATGGCATTATAAATGGACACTCATCACAAGGAATTCGTTTTGGACAAATTACGTACCCGCGACATCGAAAATTTCCTCGGCATCTATTCTCCCTATTACATCAAAGATATGAAACTTGATGATGAAAACGAAATATTTACCATTCAGTTAGATGAGATAAGTAATAAAAACAAAACAATCGCTTCACGTTTTAAAAGCAGTACTCGACCTAATACTTATCGTTGGAAGCATATAAAATTTGGCCGTTTCAATACCATAATTGAATTCAAAAGTACGGCCGCTAATTTTGAGCGCTTAACAAAATTAATTTGTCCTGCTTTCTTGGGCTCGGTGCAGAAGAACCATACAAAACAATTTGAAGACGTTATTCTATTTGCTCATGGTAAAAAGCTGGATGCTGAAACCATCTCAACATTAACCGGCTTAGAAGTCGCTGAAATTACCAAGCTCATACTGGATAATGAAAACTCGCAAATCACCGAAACCACCAGTAACTTATTACCTTTAGAAACTGATCCTATTTGGATTAAAATTATTAAACGTGAATTACCATTAAAAACTAACGTAACACCGTTACGCATGCTGCTGCATAAATTAGAATTAAATGAAATAAACGATAATGATAGCCATTCTTTACAAGAATCCGTATCGACACTGCGTGCATTCTTCATTAAAAACAAAGCGAATTTAACCAGCGAATATCAGCAAGTTGGGGCAAAGAAAGAACAGCACGTTAATCCATTGAATAAACCGATTAACAATAATAAGAGTTCAACAAAACTCACTCCAACTCACCCAGTCTGGGACAGCATATTGACTGAGAAGTTTTCTCTAATGTCTTCAAATCTTGCGTTCAATCTGTATATATCGCGCTTAAAGGGATTATATAGACAAGATCTTTCTAGCTCAGAAAAACGAGACATCGTTATTGAGCTAATGAAGTATCTTAAGAAAAATTTGGCGAGCTTACGCAATGAACTGATATCCATCAAAAAGATAGCTGAGAATATTGATAGCGAACCTAAAGCGAATAAAATCCCAGCCAAAGACGATGTGATTTGGTTAAATATATTAACTGAACAGTCCGAATTCAAAACCTCTAAATTAAATCTCAATTTACTACTCGTTAAACTTAAAAGCCAGGTCAGTAAAGGTTTTGAGCAAGAGTCATGTGCCGAATTACAGCAGTTCTTCAATGACAATCAACGTAGCTTATCAGCAGAAATAGATCTGTTAACCAATCGCAATACAGAAGCCGTTAGCTAAGAAAATTAGAAACCTATCGCCATTTAACCAGTGTCATCAGAATTTGTTAGGATTATCATGAGTAATATTAAAATCACATCAGAATTAATGGATTTAGAATCCGTTATCGGGAAAATCAATCAGCGAGAATTTTTAATCATCGCCGCGGATGAGAAGATACTTAAACAGCTGCCGTCTGGAAATTGGATAGCAGGTAGCATTCCTTATTTCATGGGCCAAGAAGGCGGCGAAATCAGCCAAGATAAAGCCTTTGTAAATACCATTGAAGGTCTTGATCTTAGCAACCCACCCCGCATTATGCCGTACGATGCTAACTCCATTAAGAATATTGCCCAAGATGCCCCTGATAATGGTTTCACCATTACGATTTTGCCTGCGGGCAGCGATGTTCATGCTGAGTATGCCGAGAATGCACCGAGTTATAACAATATGTTTTTCTCGCCAATTATTGGCTGGATAGCCGGTAGCCATTTAGAAGAATCGGAAGCTCAGCCTCAAGTAGGCTTTGGCCCCGTGAACATGCTAATGGCCGACAAGGCTATTGCTATGCACGTATCGTTACCAGAGAATCAATTCGCTAACATTAATATTGTGAACTTATTCGAACAAGGTTCAGGGCCTCAAATTAGTTTTTCTGACACTGGGTTTTCTGCCAATGATTGTTTAATCGATGGCAAACCTGAGAAGTTTTCAGAGTATGTACAAAATAATAATATCGATACGCGTCTCCCCTTAGTCGCTGATTACAATGGGGTTAATATTAATGTATCGATTAAAGAACTACTGAGCGACTCTGTCGAGTTTTACGCGCCGATTTTCCGTAACGTAAATTACCAGTTTGCTAACCCGGTAGCGGACTATGTCACTGAGCTTGATAAAGCCATTAGTACCCAGCAACTGCCCGAAACCAGTTTCTCTTTTAACTGTATTTTGAACTTCTTATATGCCGAATTAGAGAATAAAAAGACAGCGCAACTGACAGGCCCTTTCACGTTTGGTGAAATTGCTTATCAGCTACTGAACCAAACCATGGTTTACTTAAGTATCGAATCAAGCTAAGTATCGAATCAAACTAAGTATCGAATCGAGCTAAGCTTCAGCTTTACTCGCCCGCATCCAACTGATTTGTGCAAATAAAATCACACAGGATGCGGCCGTCCCCATTGGGAACATAGGCAATAATAAAATCCCATAAAACCATACGATCGATTGATTCCAAATCCCCGTTTGAGCAATCGCCTTCCTAACCAACTGCTGAAAAATTAAGCAAGGAACACCAATTCCAAAGAAAAACGCCGAAAATCCTAAGGCAAAATCGACAGCCGTGGCATCCGGTACTGTCGAATTGAAGATTCCTAGCATTACCCCAGTAAAAAGCGCAATAAATACACCAAAGATAGTAATTACATTAACAGCCACTCTCGCCGCATTCACTTTAGCCTGTAAGCTTTCTTGCTCTTCTAAATTCTGCATATCACAACTCAATATCTTAATAATAAACTCATCATCTCAAATAAAGTTCTGACTGACCAATAAAAAAGGGGAAGTGAACTAGACTCACTTCCCCTTTAAGGACTCGTACTTTTATCAGTACTTTATTTTAACGGTGGGGCAACCCAACCGACTGTCAAAAGACAAACGATTATAAAGAAGCCGCCAATTCGCTAGCCAGTTTGATACAACGTTTCGCATCCAACTCGCCAGCAAACTCTGCACCACCTACAAGGTGTAGGTTGAAGTTCTTACTCATATCTGCATCAAGCTCTGTATGCAGTTTATTAACTGATACCTGACCTGCACAAAGCACGACATGATCAACATCTAATACGCGTGTTTCAGTGGTTTGATTATCGTCTTTACCCGTCGTGATCGTGATGTGTAGACCTTCATCGTCTACTTTATCGTAAGAAACACCACCAATTGTCTCAACGCCCTTCATTTTCACAACCGCGCGGTGAACCCAACCAGAAGTTTTGTTCAAACCTTTACCGAAGCTAGAAGCTTTACGCTGCAACATGAAAACCTCGCGTGGAGACTCTTCAATATCCATCGGGTTCAAGCCACCACGATTGGTATTGGAAGCATCAACGCCCCACTCTTTCATCCATAGCTCTTTGTTCAATGTCAAAGAAGGACCTTGATGCGTTAAGTATTCACACATGTCATAACCAATACCACCCGCACCCATTACCGCTACGCGCTTACCCAGTTCCATACCTTTATCCAGAACCTGTTGATACGTCACAACCTTCTCATGATCAACCCCTGGCATATTTGGAACACGTGGAGCAACACCAGAAGAGATAACCACTTCGTCAAAACCGGCGGCTTTAAGCTGAGCGGCATCAACATAAGTATTCAATTTCAAATCGATGTTCAATACTTCGATCTGCTTCAAGAAATAACGAATCGTTTCAACAAATTCTTCTTTACCCGGGATCTTGCTGGCGTAGTTAAACTGACCACCAATTTCACTACGTGCTTCAAATAACGTCACGTTATGACCACGCTGAGCCGCAACCGTAGCACAAGCCAAACCAGAAGGACCTGCACCCACAACAGCCACTTTCTTAGCTTTAGCTACTGGGGTATATAACAACTTAGTTTCATGACCCGCACGAGGGTTAACCAAGCAGCTTGCACGCTTCATTTGGAAAGTATGATCCAAACACGCTTGGTTACAGGCGATACAGGTATTAATCTCGTCTGCACGGCCTTCCGCGGCTTTATTGACCCACTCTGAGTCGGCTAGGAATGGACGTGCCATTGATACCATATCCGCCTTGCCTGAAGAGATAATATCTTCAGCAACATCTGGCATATTAATACGGTTAGAAGCGACAACAGGAATGCTTAACTCTTGCTTAACGCGACCGGTAATGTCAGCAAATGCTGCACGGGGTACCGAAGTTACAATCGTTGGAACACGCGCTTCGTGCCAACCAATACCGGTATTAATGATGTTAATACCGGCTTTTTCTAATTCTTTCGCTAGCTGAATCACTTCTTCAATTTCAGACGCTTCTTCAACCAAATCCAACATCGACAAACGGAACATCAAGATAAAGTCAGTTCCCACTTCTTCACGAATCTGGCGAACAACTTCTAATGGGAAACGCATACGGTTCTCATAAGAACCACCCCATTCATCAGTACGCTTGTTAGTACGCTTATTCAGCATCTGAGTAATGAAGTAACCTTCACTGCCCATAATCTCGATACCATCATAGTTCGCTTTCTTGGCTAATTTAGCGCAACGAACATAATCACCAATGGTCTTACTAATTTGCTTAGCAGAAAGCTCTTTTGGCTTAAACGGTGTAATCGGAGATTTAACCGCTGAAGGTGCAACGTTTAAAGGTGTATAGCCATAACGACCCGCATGAAGCACCTGCAATAAGATCTTACCGTCTTCAGCATGAACCGCTTTAGTCACCTTCTTATGGAAGTGAACCTGCCAGTTATGCATCAATTTAGAACCAAACGGTAATAAATCACCCGCACGGTTTGGAGAGAAACCACCAGTTACCAATAGACCACAGCCGCCACGAGCACGCTCAGCGAAATAAGCCGCCATCTCTTCGAAGTGCCATGGGCGATCTTCTAAGCCAACGTGCATAGAACCCATGATGACGCGGTTCTTCAAAGTCGTGAAACCAAGATCTAGTGGTTCCATAACGTGTGGGTAATGCGGGTTTTGAGCTTGAGTCATTTCGCTAACCTTTCTGAATGCGGTAATAAGTACGGCATTGCTGTTTCTAATTTTGGGAGTATCGAACTTATGCGACCAATATAGGGATGAACCTCAAGCAGGTAAATGACTAAAGATTGCAAATCAATACCCTTTCATTACACAAACTAAGATTTGACGGGGAGTTATATCAAGTTGTTCAAATTAGACTAAGTTTTAGCTAGAGAAAGGCATAAGTAGGCATTTATACTAGACTGATAACTATAAATATTCTCTCCATTCGCTTAAAAGGCCAAATCAGTACCATGCTCAGCACCACGCAAGGTTTGCTAAAGTACGGCTTCCAGTACGCTTTCACCTGTTTATTACTTATCGGCATCTCAGGATTCAGCTGGGCAGACGAAAAAGAGCTCGAATACTTCCGCGATGCTTCCACTCACATGACGATTGACGATATTCGTGAGTCAGAAGTTGACTGGCAAAGAACGGCAAGGAATAAAGCCAACTTTGGCTTTACCAGTGACGCTATTTGGTTACGTTTGAACCTAACAAACCCTAGCTCTAGCAGAGTTTTCGATCACTTAAGGATTAATTACCCTTTATTAGACCATGTCGATGCCTACCTCACTCAGGAAAACAAAGTACTCGAGCATAAATACTTGAGTGATCGAGTTGCCTACAGCGAAGATCGCCAACACGACAAGTACTACTTATTCAACTATACCCTTGAACCAGAAAGCCACTATCAGGTTTATCTACGAATAGAAACTCAGAGCTCCATGACATTGCCCATTGAGGTTTTCCATGACGCTGAATATGTTCAACAAAAGACGTTTGAGAATTATTGGTTTGGTGCGCTATACGGCACGTTAATCATCATGGGACTGTATAACCTCATATTAGCAATTACCCTTCGGTCATTGGTCTATTTCCTATACGTCGGTTATTTAAGCGGCTTCACTTTTCTTATTTCTGCTCTCAATGGAGATGGCTTCCAATATATTTGGCCGCAGTACCCGACATTTAATAACCTTACCCCGTTAATTGGGGCTGCTTGGCCCTCACTCTTTACTCTGCCACTCGCCTATTATTTCTTACAGATTAAACGCTATGCTCCGACATTGGCCCACTTCTATAAAGGCCTGTATCTGATCGTATTATTAAGTATTCCCAGCTTGTTCTTTCTCGATTATCAAGCAGGATCTAAATTGATGAATGGCATTAATCTGATTTTCAGCCCTATCATATTAATGACGGCGCTAAATTTCTCTTGGCATAACCGCCCTGGGGCAAAAACCTTTGCATTGGCTTGGCTAGCGCTCGTCATCAGCCTGACGTTATTATCGCTATCGATCTATAACATCATCCCTAGCAGCCCGTACACACGCCAAGCTTATTCATTTGGCGGCCTGCTAGAGCTTGTTATCATCTCTCTAGCGCTAGCTCGCCAGATTAACCAAAGTATTATTGAAAAAAACCAAGCGCTTAAAGAATCAGAATTACATCTGTCAAAATATCAGGAACTATTCCATAACTCCCCTTCTGGCATTTTTAGCGCTCAAGTCAATGGCCAAATAATCAGTCACAATAATGCCTTCTCGCGCATTATGGAGCTCGATCATTTTGATGGTACAAATCTCAACATATTTCATAATGTCAGTAAAAATCCGGTTGATATACAACGACTCATCTCACACCTAGAATTAGGCCGTACTGTTGAAGGACTCCCGCTACTCTGCATTACCGCGCTAGATAATGAACGCTGGTTAGCGCTGACATTGTCATTACAGGGTGATAGTAACAATAGAACGATCGAAGGCCATATCACCGATATACACGACCGAATGAGCCGACAGAGAGAAAAAGAAGAACATGATCGCCAACGAATGGACTCGTTAAAATTATTAATATCCGGAATTGCCCACGAAATTAATACACCGCTAGGCAACAACTTAACCACGTTATCATTCGTTGACGAAATTTATAGCGAACTCGATAAAGAATGCTCTAAAAGCCAAAGAGCAACACTAGAACACCTGAATACCAGTTTTGAAATACTCAAACATAACGAGCAAAGAATTTCGCAACTGGTTAAGCGTTTTACCATGGTAAGTACAGGTTATTTACAAGCAGCACCGGTTGCTATTGATGGTGAAGACTTACTGCAAAAAATTTCGATTAACCATCAAGATAAACTAAAAGGTCTTAAAATTCATACCTATTATAAGGGGCCTAAAACCTTCATTAGCTATGAAGATCCTCTAACGATCGTGATTGAAGGCTTAATCGATAACAGCATCAAACACGGTCTAGTCGGTAGAGATAACAGCAAAATTGAAATTGAATTACTGGTTAATGAAGAACGTTGTGAAATTCATTATCACGATAACGGCAAAGGAATCGACGCTGACATAAAGGATAAAATATTCCAGCCTTTCTTTACTACGAGTAGAGGTAATGAAGAAACCTCTGGGCTCGGGCTCTATGCCATCGATAATATCGTCAAAAACTTATTTAACGGAAAACTGAACGTTGAAGAGGGATTAAACTCAAACAAACCGGGATTTCATTTACATATTGAGCTGCCGAAACTAAAAAATGAAGAATAATGCCTCTTATTTATAGGAAGTCGATAATGATACAACTACTAAGAATATGTCCCCTGCTTTTACCTCTGATAGCAGGCAATTCCGCTGCGGATTCAACTACGCCTTCGCAGCAAAGCTCAATACAACAAATCATGACTGCTGAACATCGCTCAAGCAAAAACATAGCCCGCAATACCTATCGCCATCCTCGGCAAACATTAGCGTTTTTTGGCTTACAGCCCAATATGACCGTTGTCGAAATCTGGCCTAGTGGTGGCTGGTATACCGAAATCCTAGCCCCCATATTGCGAGAACATGGCCAATATTACGCGGCCGGATTCTCGCTAATAGCGGAACGTACCCCTAACTGGCGTAAAAATTACCAAAGAAAATTCGAACAAAAACTAAATCAACACCCAGACATTTATAGCAAGACAATAATCACTGACTTATCCATTCCTGAGCGTCCAGAAATAGCCCCTGCAGCAACTGCGGACCTAGTATTAACCTTCCGCAATGTGCATAACTGGATGAAGGGTAATTACGCGCAAGCAGTATTTGATTCTATGTACGCTGCACTTAAACCAAGTGGAATATTAGGCGTGGTAGAACACAGAGCTAAACCTGAAACCAGTTTAGAAGATATGATTATCTCTGGCTACGTCACCGAAGAGCACGTAATCAAACTCGCCCAAGCCGCGGGTTTTAAACTGCTAGATAAATCCGAAATAAATGCGAATACTAAAGATGATAAGCAGCACCCAAAAGGCGTATGGACCCTGCCACCCAGCCTAAGGTTAGGTGAAAATAATCAGGATAAATACTTAGCGATTGGAGAGAGCGATCGTATGACGCTAAAGTTTATAAAGCCCTAATTTTTCGACTAAAACTATCGACTGCAATGTTCAAAAGTGCAGAGATCACAATCAGAAACAAGGCTCGGTCATAACGAATATCTTCGAAGGCCGAGTCAATATAGAAGCCTAACGTTGTAATCCCTAGAATGCCTAAGATGGCGCTTTCCCGAATAATCACTTCCCAGCGATAGAGCAACAAAGACAAAAAATGCGGATAAACTCTTGGGGTTACATCATAAACATAATGATTAAGACCCCGGCCGCTATCAGTACGATAATTAAGCTGTTCACTATGACGCATCAATAAATAACTAATCAAACCCGCATTATGTAGAGCTAGGGCAAGCACTGCTGGAATACCTGAAGGCCCAAAAATCAAGAGAAAGACAAAAGCAAAAATCATTTCAGGTACAGAGCGTAAAATTAAAAGTGCACTGCGACCAAAACCTCGCATCAAAGAAAATCGTTTAGGAAAGAAAACCTTACTCGCCCAAGGATAAAAAAGTAAAACAAGTAAGCCCGTTAATACCATGGCTAACTGAGACAGCAATAAAGTATCCCAAAGGGCTGGTATCGCGACATCCAATAACTGATGTTGGTACCAAGCGAACACGGCAAAAATATCGCCATTTAATAAAGCCTTTGGCCAGATATCATGCGATAGGAATTGAACTAATGAACTGCCATATACTTGAGGCGATTCGGGTAAGGCAAACAGTGCTAAGGTCAAATACAAGGGCACCAAAAGAGTCGAAGGGATATACTTTGAGTGTAACCACCAGCGAATCGTAGCAATTAAGATAAAGAACGAAAAAAGCAGGCCCGCAGCTTCGTCATACTGACCTTGTTTAAAGGCCGTTTCTAAATAAAATCCTAAGGTCGGCAAACCAATAAAGCCGAGTATTGTGCTGGAACGTAATGCACATTCAAAGCGATAACGGGTATAGCTCACCATCTGCGGCCAGGCTTGCGGAAGCCAGGTATAAATATAGCGACTAACATGGTCACTTTGAGGAGCGAGCGTTGTATTAGGCACTCGGCTTTGTTGTTCAATAATCTCAGCAAACATCTTGGCAAAAATACCGGTAAACGGAATCAAGATGGCTAAAATTCCGGTTGTCGCCGACAACCCATAAACCTGCATGAATATCAGGCCCCAAAATAATTCATGCACAGCACGAACCGAAGCAGAGAAGATACGCACAATTCGCGACTTGAAAATTAAAGCTAACCCCAAGCCTAAAACCGCAGCTCCCGAAACGGCAAGTAAAGCAAACGCGACGGTATTAATTAAGCTATCGGCTAAGATACTCAGCTCGGGAAAGCTGGGTTGTATTAAGCCTTGCCCCATTCGAGCCAATTCATCCCAAGGCTCAACTTGATAAACCACAAGGTCGGCAAATGGAATGCATACTAAGGCAACAATAAAAAAGGCTAAGGAGATATTTTTTGAAGAGCTAGTCATATAAGGAGTCGAGTAAACCCGCTTGGTATTTATTCTTAATTAATTCTTTTTTCGGAGAATCAAAAACAATCTTGCCCGCTTTAATACCAATGATACGGTCAAAATTCTCTAATGCTTGCTTGCGGTTATGTAAGGCGAGAATAACAGTACGGTGGCGCTTAAAAATCAACTCTAATATTTGCTGAGCTTGAACAGGATCTAAGCTCGAAACAGGCTCATCGCCAATGAAGGTCTCTTGCTGGCGATAAAGAGCACGGCCAATACCAATACGTTGTCGCTGCCCGCCAGAAAGCTGAGCCACGGACTTCGAAAGCTGTTCCGAAATTAAGCCTAGCTCAGCACTCAATTCAGTGATCTGTTGCTTAGGTTTTGCTAGCGGTTTAATCAGATTCACTAAGTTATACAGGGCATTGTGCTGATCTAGCTGCCCCATATAAATATTATGGTAACCCGACAACGGCTCAACCAAGCCATGCTCTTGCGGGCACCAGGCGACCTGATCAGCGCATTGCTGATGCAGGGCATTTAACAAACTTGTTTTACCACCACCGGAAGGCCCTAATAAGGCCACTTTTTCCCCAGCATTAATGCTAAGGGAAATATCCAGTAAGCGAGTATCAAGATTATAGTGATCGAGTTTAAACATGCTTATTTAAATTAATATTAATCAATTAGGCCAATCGCACGAGCCGTATTTTCAATCGGCGCATAATCGTCATTACTGGCAGGGATAAATGACTGACGTGGGAAGCTGGCTAATAGATCTGCATCATTCATTTCTAATAAGGTTGTACGCACTAGCTGTTTGAAGTCTGCACCAAAGCGCTGATCAACATCGTTACGAATGGTCCACTGGTAATCAGGGTACGTTGGCGTTGTCCAAATAACAGATACTTTATTAGTATCAATTTTTCCTGACTCTAATTCTTTTTCCCAAACTTTAAAATTCACCGCACCTACTTGATAAGCACCGGATTGAACTTGGGCAATCGTACGGCTGTGATCGCCAGAAAAACCGATGCGAGCGAATGTTTCGCTAGGCGCCGCTTTAAATTCTTCACGTAGGTAGAATTCAGGCATTAAACGTCCAGACGTTGAGCCTTTTGAGCCAAAAGTGAAGGTCATGTCTTGAGTATTAATACCGGTAAACGCTTCTGATAAATCAGCATTGGCTTTTAAACCCGTAGCATGATGAGCAATGATATAGCTTTTAAACGACTGATCTTCAAAACCTTGCGCAATTGCCTCAGAGCCAGGAACTAAAGCACGAGCACGCACGCCGGATAAACCACCAAACCAAGCTAATTGAACTTGGTCGTTACGAAATGCAGTCACAGCAGCGGCATAAGATTTTACTGGAATGTATTTAACATCAACATTCAGTTTTTCAGATAGATACACAGCCACTTTATTAAAGCGCTGCTGCAAGCGTGATTCATCCGCATCCGGAATCGCAGTGAATACAAAAGTAGGTTTCTCTACTGCTGATTTATCTACTGTCGGCTTTTCTACTTTAGTTGCCGGTGCTTCTGAAATTCCGCAGGCGACTAAACTCAATACGGCAGTAAAAACTGCTAATTTTTTTATCATTTTCTTTCCTAAGTTATCGTTTCTATTAATTACTAAATTTATGGTCTAAGCCATCCCCGAACGCGCAATCAAAGACATAAATTATCCGCTAATGTTCAGCAAATACGCTTCTACTTCTTCGGCATTACCTCGAAAGACAATACGCTCCGCGCGCTTACTTAATAAATAATCATATTGTGGGTCATAATATTCACTCAGCAAAACCCGAATCCACTGTCGGTGTAAACTATCATCTCCCGCTTTATGGGCCTCAAGCGCAGCCTCTAGCATCGCCGTTAGCTCTTGATGGCGAACGCCTCCTAAGCGCTTACGAATATTAAACATCGACTTTTTGAGCTCTTCCGCAAACAGCTCAAATGCACTCGACTCACCATCGTAGGGTTTGCCTTCTAAGCTCACTAACTCAGAGTTCGGCGCACAAAACGCTTGCCACTCAGCCAGTTTTTGTAAAATATAATTACTAAAAGAATGCTCTACCCGAGTTTCTAAATCGGCTTCCACCACTACAATCGGAGATTTGTGCATCGTACTGCGTAATTTTTCGGGCAGTGCACAGCGACCAATTAAATGACTTTCATCCTCTAAAAAGATCGGCTGGTTTGGGGCTTTATGATGCTGACGTAAAAACTGAACAGAAAGCTTACTCTCAAAATCAATCTGGCTTGGCTGACCCGCCGCGCGCTTACCAAAAGCGCTCCCTCGGTGGTTCGCTAACCCTTCTAAGTCAATGGTATTGTCAAACTTCAATAACAAGTCAGTTTTTGCCGCCCCGGTTTGGCCGGCCACAATATAAAACTTTTCTTCGCGCTCAGAATCCAACGCATAATCACAAATGCTATCTAGACGATCGATTAAAAAACGACGCATCGCTTTATAGCCGCCCTTCACTAAAGGGTAATGACAACCCGCCTCTGCCAGCCAAGCTTGAGTCGTATGGGAGCGTAAGCCACCACGAAAACAGTATAAATAGCCGTTCGGATTTTGCTTAGCAAACTCAAGCCAAGCCGCCATACGCTCATCTTTGGTTTTACCCGAAACTAAACGGTGCCCTAATTTAATCGCCTCATCCTGACCATCACGTTTATAAGCCGTGCCAACTTTAGCGCGCTCAATATCCGTCATCAAAGGTAGACTTTTCACATGAGGAAAAGCGCCTTTCTTAAACTCAATCGGGGCACGGGTATCGAACATCGGCGTATCGGTTAAAAATAACGCTTCATAGTCATCGGTATCAGGACGGACAGCGTTACCAGCGCGGGGGGTTTCATTTGTCATGAACTAAAGAACCTCAACCAACGCTGTGGCACCTTCTTGCTCAGCAATCAATTCACCAATCGGCTGAGCATATAAACCTTCGCGAGTTAATAGCGCAGCCAGCTCGGCTTCAGCTTCTGGCTCAACCGCAATCAACAAGCCCCCACTGGTTTGCGGATCACATAATAAGTTACGCTGCTCTTCACTCATCGGCGCTAACTTATCACCATACGAATCAAAGTTACGTAACGTACCACCAGGAACACAGCCTGCCTCTAAGTAGTCTTTTACCGGCGCTAAAAATGGAATAGCATCAAAGTTAATCTTGGCTTGAACACCACTGCCTTCGCACATCTCAATCAAGTGCCCCATTAGGGCAAAACCGGTGACATCGGTCATGGCCGTAATACCACTGATATCCGCTACTTCAGCACCGACTTTATTTAACTGGCACATCACCTCAACCGCTAAGCCTTCATGTTCAGGTTTTAGCTTCTTCTGCTTTTGCGCGGTGGTTAATATGCCAACGCCCAACTTCTTTGTCAGGTACAACTTACAGCCTGGGGTTGCAGTATTATTTTGCTTAAGCTTCGCTTTTGCGACCTGACCGGTAACCGCTAAGCCAAAAATCGGCTCAGGAGAATCAATACTATGACCACCTGCTAACATAATGCCGGCATCCATACAGGCTTGACGGCCACCCTCCACGACTTGCTGAGCAACTTCAGCGGGTAAGGTATTAATTGGCCAGCCTAAAATAGCAATCGCCATGATCGGCTTACCGCCCATGGCATAAATATCACTGATGGCGTTGGTCGCAGCAATGCGGCCAAAATCGAAAGCATCATCGGCAATCGGCATAAAGAAATCCGTGGTACTCAGAACCACCTGACCATTGCCCATATCATAGGCTGCAGCATCATCTTTACTGCTATTGCCAACTAGCAGATTCGGATCCATCTTCACATCGAGTTTTGACGCTACAATTGTTTCTAGTACTTGCGGAGAGATTTTACAGCCGCAACCAGCACCATGGCTGTATTCAGTAAGCTTGATAGTAGAAGACATAATTGAGTGGCCTAAGATTCATATAAATGAAGATGATAAATATGGGGCTGAATGATACGGATTTAAGACCTGATTGTCACATAAGCAAAGGGGCATATTCCCCATTAGACACCCTTTATTAACCGATAAACAGAGAGAAATTTGCTATACCTAAAGATACAAACAACGAGGTGCATTATGTATTTGATCCTCTTCATCTTTATTTCAACCTTAACGGCTCTTTACATTTACTCCCAAAGAGAAGGCCATTTAGGCGTAGAACGACGAAACCGAAAGAAAAAGCACAAGACGACCCACTTAACTAAGCATGCTCAAAATGACGCCTTTCATTGTGTTGAAACCCATCATCACGCGCATTGCTGTGGTGCGGTAAAAGCATTGCACGGAAAACGCTTTCTCTCTGCAGAGGCGCCCTCACTCCCCGTTCAAGGCTGTAATCAAGCCCACTGCCACTGCGATTACATCCACCATAGTGATAGACGCATTGAAGTTCGTCGAAATGACGTCGGTATCCAACACGATATGTACGGTCAAAATGGCGAAGTTGAGCATAGAGATGAAAAACATCACGGCCGAAGAAAAACAGATATGTAATCAGAATCTATAACCATAAAGAATACCCACGTGGATCTCTCCGGTGCGATCCTACAACGGTACAAAAATAACTATGCGATTGTGCCCAAAAGCCAGGCGATAAAAACCTGTATTTTCTGCGAACGCCTAGGCATAAAAAGCATTCAGCATGCTATTTTAAACGAAGGCGAACGCACTCATAACCTTATTTACCGAGAAGAAACTTAAGGAACATAGCTTTCGGCATTCGTATAGTCCACCACATAGCCCATATCATCTAATACTGCTAAGGTAACTCGACCATAAGTCACGCCATTTGCCATGAACTCCTTGGTCAATTCAGGCACAGCTGAACCATCTGCTAAATAGCGTTTTTTGTCTTCCTGCAATACTGTATCGTACAAGTGACCGCCATCATCACTAAAAGGAACATAATCTAAATCATTTGAATAAATACGATTATATTCTGCAACCGCTTTACTGGCACCGTATTGGGCTGGCAAGCGAAAGACATTACCCTGCGCAGTAGGATCGAGTGTGACAAATTTCTCACTAAAAGAACCGATACCGATGATATGGCCAAGCTCATGAAGAATATTGGCTTTAAACTCAATCGGATCAAAGCCAGCCACATAAGTATGGTTGCCAATGATCATCTCGCCACTGGTTGGAAAACTAAAACCATTCACTTCAACCTCAGTATCCGGCCCCGCCATGCCATTAGCATTGGGTAAATCTTTAACTCTAACTTTAATTTTAATCGTTAAATGTTGTGGTTGATCATCTACCCCTCGTAGCGATAAAAGCCATTGCTTAGAAGCATCAATAAAAGGCTGCTTATAATCCTGCGACCAAGCTTCAGTCTTACCTTGTTGCAGTGCCAGACGATTCATAAACTGAAGTTCAAACGAAATATTTTCATTCGAAACGATTTCAGTCTCACTAATGCTATCCGTTCCGGCAGATGCTTCACCTGTGGCTTTATCGGTGGTCGATATTGAGAATTGCTGAAAAGCATAATCGCCATCCGGTAATGAAGTAGGAATACGGTATTGAGTATCCGTCAATAAATCAAAGACCAAGCTATCTTTCTCTTGCACAAGGGCTTTGGTATTTAACTTCCACTCTTGCTGTATCTGCTGCAATCGCCCAGCACCGTCTTGGGCACCGAGAATGGAAGTTAACGACCAATAAAAATATTCCGTCGCCATACAAGAGTAATCACAGGTTTCATCATCATAGGTATACCAAGCATTAGCAGGATAAGAGGTTGGAATGGTGACAAACTGGCCGCCACGAGCAACATCCATCGCATCCGCTAAAATGGAACCTACCGACTCACCAAATACCGAGGGATATACGCCGGCATAACCCACATGAGTAATCAGGTGTAATACCTCTTCTAAAGTCGCATCAAATTCACCATTAGTGATTGTTTCACTATCTCCTACGATGACTTCCGATGCGTATAAGTCCTGATAAGCATCACTGTCAGGTAACTTATCGAATAGGCTTTGTATTTCATCTTCCGTCGCCGCCATCAATAACGTCGCACCTTTAGCCTTTAAATGATCAACGACCGCTGGATTATCAGCGATACCATCCTCGTTATTATCCAGGTATTCTGCCATGATATTGGCCGCATGAATCATAGATTCATCAGATGTCTTGGCCGTTCCGACGATCAAGGTACCAAATACAGAAGTGCTTTTAGGAAAATGCTGAGCTAACGGGTTAGCCGCAGTCGCAAGCGAATTATCTGAGTTATTTGAATTATTACTTGAACTTGAACCGCCACAGGCAGTCATCGCGCTCGCCAACACTAAAACGCTAGTCCATATTGCAATTTGAGGTTTCATAAACATCTCCACTGAAATCAAACGATGTAAAAAGTACTCAAGCAGTATTGCCTAAGCCCTTCATCGATTCCGTCTGCAGATGTCTATGCTATGTCAGCAGATGTAAGCGCTCAGCCAGAGTAGGTTGAAAGTAACTTATCAACCGCCTTTTTTGGGGTTTTGGTTAATTTTTTAATTAAAGAAAAAGGCATATCAAAGATACCGTAACGCTCACCAATATCATCCAGCATGGCCATCCAGACTTTCGCCGTCATTTCAGAATCGTATAGTGCTCGGTGAAACCCACCACTATTTTCGATATTGGAAAAACGAACGAGTTCACCTAATTTATGACTGTGCGCGTCTTGAAATATACGGCGCGATAATAATAACGAGCAAGAAAAATCCCCCTTATAACGACGCCCTATGCGTTCCAGTTCGGCATCTAAAAATCGCTTATCAAACGAGGCATTATGAGCAATCAAGTTATCATCAGCAATAAAATCGGCAAAGCGCTCCATCACGACTTCACACGAGTCCGCATCCACCAGCATCTCATTACTAATACCGGTATAATCTTCAATAAAGCTACTCACTCGCTGACCCGGATTCATCAGCTCCTGAAATTGTTCCGTCACCTCGCCATTGACCAAGCGCACCGCACCAATTTCTATAGCACGATCTCCCATAGTCGGTGATAGACCCGTCGTCTCGAAATCGAGAATGACCAAGCTATCGGCGCGCTTTTGCAGATTATTCATACTTCTCACCCGCCTGTACTGCATCATTAAGATGAACTTTTTTAGTATTAGGTAAGCTAGCAATTCTTCGCATTATTTCAATACCCTCTACAGCAAAATTTTCAATCATCTTAGCACTCACTTCATAAGGCGAGCCGAGAGAGAGTCCCAGCTTTCCTTGCTTCAAAGAAATGCCCTGCATAATATCCGAGCCCCCCACGAGGCTCAATGGTAAAATCACATCCCCAGGGCGCAAATACGCTTGTAAAAACTTAGGGTTAAAGTATTTCAATGTGATATCACCATTACTCTCGACGTAAGAACGAGACCCCTCAGGAAAAATTAAGAAAGGTTCGTGCATGACCTGCTTAAATAAATCGTAATCTTGCTTATCAAAATCCGCTAGCGTATTCACGGCATCCATCGCGATTAAAAACTCGATAAGCTCAGCCTTTTCTTGCTGATTTAGAATTTCATCGACTAAGGTTAAGTGTGAGTTATTTACCGCTTCTTCAGAAGCTAAATTTTCGTAATGAGAAATCAACGTCATAAAGTCGCGATAACTGAGCTGCTCTATTAATTTCAACCCGACATTCGGCATTTTAATTAACAGCTGCGTTCGACGCGCACTTTTTTGCAGGGCTTCTGCTAAACCATCCTCTTCCACCTTTGTCGTTCGCTGAGAAGGTAGCGTTAAAAATAAATTTCCCACATTACTCGCTCCACTTTTCAGGAACAAGCTCGAAAACATTCGAGGCCCAACGACGGTATTACAGTTTTCGACTAAATTATCAAAACCCAATCGACGCAATGCACTGCGTACAAAGTAAGGTCCTAAATAGCCTTCATGATGACCTATAATAAATACTCGATGGCCATGAGCTTTTAAAACCGATGCTTCGTATAAATGGCGAACACTATGGCTAGACTCAACCTGCCTCTTTGATCCTTCTTTGAACGAGGTTTGCTTGCCATCGTCATCCACTAAAATGACATCTTGGATATATCGAGCTTCCAAAATTCCAAACAATTTATGCCATAGCGCTCTATCCGGTAATACCGGTGAAAGTGATCGTTTAAACGAAAATGGAATCGCTAACATTCGCTCAATATGACTTTTATTAAATTCCTTAAAGTACGAGTGCTGCAACATCTGATTTTTACGAGCGACTAACTGGTCTACAACGTCAGGAAAATGCTGTTTAAAATCTAGCCCCTGCTGAGTTGCATGTGCGATAAGCTCATCCATATGGCGAACTAATTTGGCATTATAAGGAGACGACTTGAAGGCGTAATACTTAGTCTGAAGAAAGTCGACCATGGCTTTAAAATTCGTCACTACCCTCGCGGTATGTAAACTTTGCTTAATAATTTCAGGAGCTGGTATTTTCATCAATAAATTAACAATTCGGTGCTTCAAACTGTCAATCCAACCAGCTAACTTAGAAAAAATCATCATAGTGAAAGCCGTCAGTTTTGATAATAAATCTCGCTTATCAATAGAAGCTAACGATTTTTCGAAGCGTCCTCTATTTTGTTGTAAAAATTGCAGTACCTCAGCCTGATTCAAGGAGCGCTTATTCAAGCCCTTCAGCAAAGGGTCTTCATCCTGAGTATTATCGGATAACTTATCTTTTATTTGATCAGGATCGTTATTTACATCAGTCATTATTTACACGTTAACCATTATCATTACAAACCATTAAAAACAGCGCCCATTCTACTCTTCCACACATAGAAAAGTAGTAATCTTGGTCAAAATATCAACATATTATTATGACAGCCAAATTTCCGAAATTAACGCTGCAAACGTTACTTCTTCTTACATATAAAGATAAATCATGAGCTTATAAATACACCATGTTACGCAAAAGTATTGGTAATTAAAAAATTAACAAAAACTCAATATATTTTGTGTTGCAGTACTCAGAATTTATTACTTCAGTTACCTAGTATATTTCTGTCAGCGAAATTTCCACTGTGGTGAAAAAGATGAGCAATACCTTGCTAAGATTAAAGTCGTACCTACAATTTATATTATTCACCTTCATATTAATTTTCGCCACGGCCTGTAAAGTTACAGTCAATGTAGAAGAACCCGCTGAAATTATTGAAGAACCAACTTCTGAACCTATACCAGAACCTGAGCCAGAACCTACTCCTGAACCTAGCCCAGAACCAACGGTATTAGATCCAATTGCACTTAGCCAGGGGAACGACGATGGCTATAGCTGGGGCAAATACGGCGACGGCGATTGGGAAGATGATAATGTCGAAAACGATTTCATTCGCTTAGGCGGCGCAGGTAATCAAGATAGAAACTACATCTCTTCTTACCTATTCCGTGATGTGGCGATCGACCCAGGTCAAAACATCCTATCGGCAAAAATCGTCTTCACCGAACATAACGACCAAAGCAGCGATAGCGCAACCCTAGATCTCACTATCAATGCGATTAACCCTAGCTCGCAAAGCAGCTTCGCTGTGGGAGATCTTGGCCAAGACCGCGAAACATTAGCTGCCCAAGTTCGCTGGAATAAGTCGGCTAATAATTGGCAGACTCCAGATTTAACCACATTGATCCAAGCCATCGTCAGCAACCCAAACTGGGGTGCGAACCAAGCCATGGGCTTTGTCATTCAAAATACCCCAGGTGCCAGTGGTAATAGCCGTCATAATCTATTCAGCGCCAATGCCAGTAATGATGACTACCATCCTAAGCTATTAATTACTTATGGTGCTGATGTCGTTGCCCCGGTTATTTCAAACCCAAGCCCAACAGGCACCTTATCTTCAAACATCAGCACTAGCGTATTAAGCATCAATACCAACGAAGCGGCTCAGTGTAAATTCAGTGAATACTCAGATACCCCTTATGCCGATATGGAACATAGCTTTAGCAGCAGCAATCAAATCCATCATCAAGCGTACCTAAGTGATCTTATTCAAGGTAACGATTATGAATATTTCGCTCGCTGTGAAGACCTCGCAGGGAATGCCATCACCAGCGACTTCGTTATCAGCTTTGCCATTGCCAGCTTAAGTGATGCCCTTGTAATGTTGAACGTTGCAGAGCCTGCCAATGCCGTTCGCGATAATGAAATCGTCCGTACCGGCGTTCCTTTTCCAAAAGGTTTAGTACAAGCCAACGATGCCATTCAATTAACCGCAGCGGGTTCTGACATCGCTTTACCGATGCAAACCCGCCCATTGTCTTTATGGGAAGATGGTTCTGTACGTTGGTTGCTCATCGATACCCAAGTTGATCTAGGCGCTCAAGAAGAGAAAGCCTTAGAATTAAAGTACGCCGCAAGCGCTGTAGTTAATGACAACCCACTAGCCATAAGCCAAGACGATGACTTCATTCATATCGATACCGGCCCACTGCAATTTACCGTACCGAAGCATAACGGCGGTATTATCCATTCAGCAATACTCACAACCGGCGCTGATAGCCATACCGTGATTGCTGCCCCAACAGGCGATAATAGCGATCGTGGCCCTTGGGTTTCTGTCGACGGCCAAACGCACTTTGGCGGTTTATTAAAATCAGATTCAGTTCCAGCAGCTAACGACCCAATTCAAAAATATGAAGAATATGTCGCTAGCGAAGGGGAAGATTTTAACCTACACGGCCTTTGGGATTTATCCGTCACCATCGAAGAACAAGGCGACCTACATGCAGTGATCCGCATTTCTGGGACGCACTTAGATAATAGCGGTATTGCTTATTCTTCTTTCGTCACCCGCGTGCATGCTTATCGTGGCCAAAGCCAATTAAAAATCGACCATACTCTAGTTTTCACTGGCACAGGTAACGACAAGATCAGCGACTACGGTTTCCGCCTACCTTATGCTGGAACCAGTACCTTGATCGAAGGGGTTTCAGCAAACACAGGCGAAGTTACTCACCTAGGTTACGACAATCACAATGTACCTGGTGCGAGTAATGTATCTGGCCAAGCCCAGGGCTACATTGCCCGTCACAATAACCAAACCAATATCTCTGTGGTATTAAAAGATATGGCAGAAAACTTTCCTAAAGGTTTAGTCGCTACTGCGAATGGCATTGATGTTCAACTGTACCCAAGTGCAGCACCGGCGTTAAACCTAGAACGTTATTCCAGCAGTATAGATACGGCTAACGGCGAAACCTCGGGTATTACGACCAACCGTAGCGCTCAAGGCTTAGCGAAAACCGATACTTTCATGATTGATTTTGCCGCAGGTGATCTCGACCAAGATCGCTCAGAAACTCTAGCGCAGAAATTAAACGCAGGCCCATTATTAGCCCTTGCGGATGGCGACTGGTATTCAAATGCCAATGTTATGGGTATTGGTGAGTTCGCCTTCAACAGTGATAAAGACGTATCAGAGCGCCACTTCCGCATCGACGGCAAATTAAAAGTGATCGAAGACTTTATGCGCTTCAACCAGCGTAAGCAGTACAACTGGTTTGGCATGCTGAACTATGGTGATATTCGTGGTTACTTTAAAGGCGGCTGCGCACCAGGTCATAGCGCTGATTGCACCTGGTCTGAAAAAGGTCGCTACGGTTGGTCAGGTAACTCAGGTGAACCGAGCAACCAGCTATGGGTACAGTTCTTACGTAACCCAAGTCGCGACCTATTCCGTGATGCCAGCGCATTAGCAAAACACAGCCAAGATCTGCAAATCATTCACTATGGTGATGCCACCAAACACAGTGACCAAACCATGGCGGGCGGTCGTAACCGTGAGTTTGCAGTGGGCTCTATGCACCGTCATGGTGTTGATGCTTGGTCGGGTTATGCTCAGCAACCTGAATATTCCCACGTAGCTGGGATTGAAACCTTATATTATTTAACCGGTGATGGTCGCGCCAAAGAAGCGTTATTTGAAGCTGCGGCCTTCATGACCCGTTACGGCGTAGGCACTCCAAACTATACCGCTTTAGTGAATGGCATCGATGTATTAACCCGTGCTGCTGCGGTATTCCATGATCAAACCACTACTTACAATCGTTTCAACAATCGCTTGAATATTTTGATGCAAGATACCTTTGATAATAACGGCATCGATAATGAAATTGGCGATAGCTCTCTCGGTGGCACTTTTGGTTACTTCGTGCGCGGCGCTGCGGGCTTGATGTATCACCACGAACGCACGGGCGATAGCCGCACCGCAACCATGATTCTAGATGCTGCTGATATCATCAGTGAAGGTGGCGACAAATGGGGTGTTGGTAATGACGGTGAAGCGGGCGGCGTATGGTACTACCTCAACAACCTAACCTATGCTCACAGCATTGCCGATGAATACGGCCGCAATAAAACCCCGTATTACAACCTCGTCAGCGAAGTCCTTGCGCATAACGACCATAGCAGCCCACAAAGCAGCTCGGATGTTATTAGCCTAGCCTCTTTCGAAGCGTTACCCGCTAACTGGAGAGATTGGGTTTGGGAGTGGGACGAAGGTGACCTTAATCCAGCGGCTCCTGCGCTATTGCACATAGCTCGTCAAATGAGTTTCCGAAATGACTTTATGCAAGACTACCATTCCTATCGAGCCTTCGTGCACTTAGCCACAGCAGCGGCACTTGTAGCACCAGAATAAAACCTAACAGATGAACTTAAATATCAAGGGCGAGTCAGATACACTGACTCGCCCTTTTTACTTTTTACAAATTAGACATCACTATGTTCAGCAACTTTAAAACCCAGCTAACAAAAAACCTAAAAGATAAGAAATTTTGGTTAAGTAATTTAAAAACATTAGCCTTAATGCTTACGGTTGTATTCATCATTACCCAGTATCAGCAGCGTAATATGACTACGGGATTAGCTCCGAACCTCGAGAAAATTAATTACGCCGATGGCCCAACTCTGGTTTATTTCTGGGGCAGCTGGTGCGGCATCTGCAAAACCACATCGCCTTCTGTCATTACTCTAACTAAAGAAGCAGATTACCAAATACTCTCGGTTGCCCTATCATCTGGCAGCGACGAAGAAATCCAAAATTATTTAACCGAAAACGATTATAGTTTTCCCATCATCAATGACGATAGTGGCCAGATTAGCCAGCAATGGGGCGTCGCAGTCACACCGAGTTTTTTCATCATCAACCCGCAAGGTGAAATCACTACCACCAGCTCGGGCATGACCAGTTTATGGGGAATGAGATTAAGGTTATGGCTAGCGTCTTTTTAAGTAACCTTATCAGTCAGTGCTATCAGTCCTTTTTATCAATCGTCAGCTCAATATTTTTAGTACTACCCGCAAACCACTTTTGCACATAAATAGTCCCCATTACAGGGGCCTTTCCTTCTTCTGGAACTTCTTGGTAGCGCACGCTGTTCTTAGTTTCTTTTTCGTATTCAAATTTTAAAATCGTTTTAGACATGCTGTATCACCTGAATAATTAATCGATTAATTGACCTATACAGGCTCTAAAACGGAACATCTTCATCCATGTTGCCAGAGAAATTACTTGAAGACGGGGTAAAGCCACCCATATCGAAGTCATTACCCGCGGCTGGTGCAGAACCACCAAAGCCCGCATCAGCACTCTCAATGCGCCAAGCCTGCAAACTGGTAAAGCACTTCTCAGGTTTGCCCTGTGCAGCCCAAAGACGACCTGATAAGTTAAAATGAGCAATAATTTCTTGCCCTAACTGATATTGGTCCATCAGCGCACACTTATCCTTTAACAATTCCAGCGCCAAATAGTTAGGGTAAGCAGGGTTTTCCCCTTCTCCCGTTACCTTGATTACGAATTCACGCTTAGTAAAACCATTTTGACCAAACGATTGAGTCTCACCAATAGAATGGATAGCCCCTTGAACTTCAAAACTCTTTGACATGCTTACAACCTAAAAATAACAGTATAAATTTTGCCAAATCATACCATTAGCGCATTTTATAGACCATACGGTTTGGCCAAAACACGTAATCGACCAGAGTCTTTCATGGCCTATAAACGGCGATTAATCCATGCGATTTTTTCTGCTCCTAGATCATTACTCATCAGCAAGGTCAAACTGGTAGGAGGAACATAATCAGCCAGAGTGAAGAAATCATAACCGTTAACGTTTACTCCGTGTTTTTTCATTACATACTTCATCCTCGGCGCATGCTCCATAAAATACCGTACGTGCCCTGCCTCAACCATATTCAGCATTGATACATGATTCTTAGTACGCTCAAACTCAAAGCCATACTGACTACTAAATTGAGCTGTACCTGGATATTTGAACCCTCTAATCCAAACGACCCCTTTCTCAGCCAAAGTCGTCACATCAACAGCAGGAAAAGGAGGTGGCCATTCACCTAAGTCCTTATAACCCAAAGATAATGTATAAGGCAGTAATTCAACATCAGAAAAAGTGGCATCTTGCCAAATAGGCTGCTGGCGCCAAGAATTTAAAGCATAAGCAACCCAGCGTTTAGCACTGCCATTCTCCATTGCATCTTTATGGCGAATAATGGGCTTAACGACAGGAACAATAGATATTTCGCTATCCGCAAACACCTCGTTGACTACATCTGTCATAAAACCACTAAAACGACCATCTTGCTCAATGATCTGTAGCGGTTCGGCTGAAGTCCCATAGATCAAATAATCAATGGTCTTATTACATTCAGCTTTGTCTCTACCAAGACCGGCGTCAATAGAGCAGGCCTCTACTAACGAGTTAACAGGTAAGGCTAATAATAGCAGCAGCCCAAAATAAAAATTGTTCATAAACTCTCATGAGGAATGACTAGTGCTTAACCCAGTATAGACACAGCAACCTACAAAAAAACCTTAATAATTAATAATTCAATGCAGAAAAATAGTTGGCTAAATGATCATAAACCAAGCGGATACGCTCCACTTTACGCAAATCAGGGTGAAGCAAGATCCATAATTCACTATTAAATTGGGGCGGCAAATCCCCTACCTGAGCTAAACCCTCACGGCTTTGGTCAAGTGGCAAAAATGCGAGTCCTTGCTGCGCTTGTGCAAAATACGACATGGCCGTCAATTCATCACAACGCGTACTAATATGAGCCGAGAAGTGCTTCTCCAACCAAGCAAATACATTAAGATCTTGCATCGCACCCGCTCCCCCAATCAGCGGATACTCACTCAGTTCATCGATAGAAACCCTCTCACAAGCAGCAATACTTTGATCTGCAGCAGAAAAGATTCCCCAGGGAATAGAAGCAACTTTCTTTCCGACCAAATGCATGGGAGGCTTATCCGTCGACCTAATAGCAATATCTGCTAATCGGTTATTCATATTCACCATCTGATTGCTTGATAATAATTCAATCTCAATATCAGGATAAGACTTGCGGAATTCGGCTAGCGCCTGAGGTAAAAATCGTGTCGCCAAATTAAAAGGCGCAGTAATCTTAACCACACCAGAAGGCCGTACATCCTTACCGACTAACGAGCGCTCAATTTCATTAAACAAACCTGAAGCCCGCTTAGCATAGACAAGTAACTCCTCCCCCATAGGGGTTAAGACATAGCGATTCTCCAACTTATCAAATAAGCGTCCACCCAATTCTTGCTCAAACGCCTGTAAACGACGAAATATCGTTGAATGATTAACGCCTAATAATGCTGCAGCCCCCGATAAAGAGCCTTGCTCTGCAATTGCCAGAAAGCTCTTTAATGCATTCCAGTCCATATTCATTGTATGCCCTCTCACCTTGCACTTATGCAAGATTACCTTGCATTATTTGCCAATTAACTTGCGCACTTACAAGGATGATAATGAAAATTCAAAAATATTAAAGGATAACCTCCATGACACAAGATCTTAGACACCTAGTCGCATATAAGCTTTGCCCCTATGTGCAACGCTCGGTCATTACCCTTAAAGAAAAAGCCATCCCTTATAAACGTACAGATATAGAACTAGCAGATAAACCACAATGGTTTAAAACCTTATCACCCACAGGCAAGGTGCCAGTGCTGATTATTTCTGCGAAAAATGAATCACAAACCGTATTATTTGAATCTGCTGTAATCTGTGAATTTCTAGACGAGACAACCCCGGGTAAGCTTTTGCCACCCCAACCAATAGAGAGAGCGCATCACCGTGCATGGATAGAATTTAGTACGAACTTACTCAATCAAATAAGTAAGTTCTATAGCGCCACAAGCCAACAAGAGTTTGAACAGGTACAGAGTACGCTCACCCAGCAGTTCGTTCAGCTAAATAGTGAACTGAATAAAAATAATCCCGATATAACTAACTGCCTTCACTTACGCTACTTCAATGGCAGCAGCTTCAGCCTAGTCGATGCCGCTTTCGCCCCTGTCTTTCGCTATTTTGATGCATTCCAAAGCTATGTCGATATTCCTTGCTTCCAGGGATTAGATAGCATCAATTCTTGGCGAAAACACCTAGCGAATCGTCCCTCTGTCAAAAATGCTGTCAGCCTTGATTACCAATATGCTCTAGTTGAATTTGTGAAGAAAAAGCAAAGCTATCTCGGTAAAAAAATGACCTAACTCATAAGGAAAGTCTAAACCGCAGCAAAATAACAATTCTAAGAATAAGCCACTAGTTCTTGACTATACTTAGTAGCAATAATTAAAGGATATCTAGTATATGCTGTGGTTTAAATCGACCTACAACCAAATCGAAAAAGCGTTTTTCTATACTCTCAATCGAAAAATAGTCGGTAATCTAATTTTTCTTTTTACCATCCAGATACTCGCATACTGGCAGCTCCGCGACCTGATTCCTGCTGACAAACAATCAGGTCTCTATGGCATCATGCTATTAAGCTCTACCGCATTTGCTTTCACATTATTCTATTTGAATCACCTCATTGTCCGCCCAGTTAAACTGATGCAAGCAACGTTGGAAAACATCAATCAGCAACAAGGCGATCTATCTCAACGCCTACCCAGCTTCAGCCATGATGAGTTTGGCGCTTTAGCCAGTAACTACAATGGTTTTATAGACCATCTACAAGCGCTACTGCAAGACACCTATAGCCATGCTCTCAATGCCAGCGAAGTCAATAAGAAGGTCTTAAGCTCTGTTGATCAAGGTATCAAAAATACCGACCAACAAGGCCAGTTAGGACAAAACATTCATGATAGCAGTGACCAACTAACACAAAGCCTTCACTCTATTAGCGAGAATATTCAGCAGCTATCGCATTCAACTCAACTGAACGTGGGTACGGCGCAGCAATCGTCATCCGATCTGAAAGACATGCAAGGTAAAATCAATGGCATTAATCAGCTATTGGGAGATTTTGGCAATACCGTCGGCAAGTTAAGTGACAGCGCCAGCAACATCCGCAATATCTTAAAACTCGTAGAAGGCTTCTCAGAACAGACTAACTTATTAGCATTGAATGCAGCGATTGAAGCTGCCCGCGCCGGAGAAAGTGGTCGCGGGTTTGCGGTGGTGGCTGATGAAGTACGCACCCTCGCTCAAAAAGTGAATACTGCAACCGTCGAAATTAACGAGCACATTACAGGCATGGAAAAGCTAGTCGCCCATACAGAAAAAGAGTCTTCCGAGCTGAATGCAGTTTCAGAACAACTTAAAGTCAATATGGGAGAGAATTCAGATAAATTTGCCGAAATGGTTGAAGCTTTTAACCAAGACCTCAATGCATTATCAGGGGTTGAACAAGATATCAAAACCGTCGATATCGCTTTCGAAGAAAACGATCAACTTCTCGTCAATATTAATGATTTAGGAAAAGAAGTTACAACATCTATGGAGAAGATTAATCAACATACCCAAACCATGTTGCAAGAAACAGCCACCACCCAAAAGCAGCTAGCACGATTCATTGAGTAACCTCAGGGCTCAAAACAAATGCACCCAAGCTCCACCAAATAAGATACTAGACGATTGTTTTACCAAAGGGCTATCTTCAAAGGTAGCCCCCGCTATATTGGCATAACGAATAAAGCCCGCCAGCATATAATCGTCAAATAAAAGCGACGAACTAAAACTTAAAGTAATTCCACCATACCCCGAGGCAGCATCATACGACTCACGCTCATCGGTTTTAAAGCGCTCATCAACACCATAGATATAATCATGCATATGAGCACTAGCAAAGCGTAAACCCGAAGATACCTGAGAACGCACCTGCATATCATCATACTGATAGCTACGACGCCAAATTAGCCTAGGGTTAAAAGTATAACCACGATAACGGGCATGGGTTAAATCAGTACTAATAGCACCTCGAACAGGCGCCGAGAAATAAAGAGCATTTTCACTTAAGCGATCACCTCGGAAATGATATTGCAAAGCGGGACCCATCTCGCCAATAAAATCGAGATCATCCATTCCTTCTCGGGCAGCGCTTTTATCGTTATCAACAGGAACTGCACCACTTAAACTGAGTTCAATACTCCACTGTCCACGGTGAAACAATTTCTGCTGAATAAAATTGCGGTCAATATTGAGATTTTCACTGCGATAGCGAATATAAGGAACAGGAACCACATAAATCTCAGCATCCTCACTACCTAAGTAATGAGGAACATGCACTGCACTGATGCCCAGCCCGGTTTCCAGTTCCGCATGGCTCGCTAATGAGCCTACAAGCGATACCATCAACAAAACTACCTGCTGATGCTTAGAGTGATTAAAGCGCACTATTTATTGCGGAGTAGAAGCTTGAGGAGACTGAGGTTTAGCGGCCTGCGCTTTCATCATCACCTTTTGAACAATGCCCTGCGACCAAGCTTGGCCAACAATCATTGATTCTTGCATGATCAACGGTTGGCTTTGAATAAAGTTCTTACCCGCCTTAGTATCATAAAAGGCATTAACTGCATCAATATCTTCCTGGCTAAAGTGCTTTTGATAGATTGGAATAATCATCTCAACCAATTCATTTGGATTCAGCTCTTGTTCAAACTCAAGCCAAAACGCTTCAGGAGCCTCAGGAACCATTTTTTTAATCATCGGCAACATTTGATTCATCGCCTGAATTGCCATCTCTCCAGTACCCGTTTTATCCATAAGCTCTTTAACACTGGCCACAGACGCGTTTTCTGCAAAAGTAAAAGAAGCACAGATAAGTGAAAATAAAAATACGGCGGTTTGTTTCATGATAAGTCCTTAATCATTGTCAGAAAGAATAAGCATCTGATTATGCTACAGATCCACACTTTTTAAGAGCACTTTTCTGCAGACGAAAAAAAACCCTAACAGGCAGACCTGTTAGGGTTTTTAGAATAAGAGCTTGACGATGACCTACTCTCACATGGGGAAGCCCCACACTACCATCGGCGCTACTGCGTTTCACTTCTGAGTTCGGGATGGGTTCAGGTGGTTCCACAGCGCTATTGTCGTCAAGCAAACCTTGATGCTTCGTTGTTGTCTTAGTGTCTGCTACCTTTTCTTTCGATCAGGGAGACTGCATAACTTAGCAAATAGGGTCGGACACATGATTTCGTTTTATCTTAGTATTAATTCTCGTATTAAATGTTGTTCTAATCAGTTCTGATCGCACAACACCAACCTCTACTCTTTCTCTCTATTAAAAAGAAGGAGAGCGAAGTTTTGGTGTTATATGGTCAAGCCTCACGGGCAATTAGTACAAGTTAGCTCAACGCCTCACAACGCTTACACACCTTGCCTATCAACCAGGTAGTCTTCCTGGGCCCTTTAGGAGACTCGAAGTCTCAGAGATATCTCATCTTGAAGGGGGCTTCCCGCTTAGATGCTTTCAGCGGTTATCCTGTCCGAACGTAGCTACCGGGCAATGCTATTGGCATAACAACCCGAACACCAGCGGTTCGTCCACTCCGGTCCTCTCGTACTAGGAGCAGCCCTCTTCAATTCTCAAACGCCCACGGCAGATAGGGACCGAACTGTCTCACGACGTTCTAAACCCAGCTCGCGTACCACTTTAAATGGCGAAC